>JAISZF010000104.1 GCA_031269415.1 Clostridiales bacterium | reverse complement strand
ATATTTTACTACATTTTACAATTGTTTCATATGCTTTGGGAAACTGTTTGTAACCCCAGAGTGTATCTTTTCCATAGATTGTTCTTTGTATTACAGCAAAATGCGCTGGTCGGCATTCGATTGACTTTTGTTCTTCTTCTGTTAATGAATTGAACCATTTAAACCAGTCAGCATCATCAGATGTTTCCTCAAATTTTGTGATGGTTTCCTCTCGGGTACGAGCAAAATAAAGTTGGTTTAATTCTTCAGCAAATGCATCTTCCAACAAGTAATCATCTTGGGTTGCCTTAGCACCAACAATCGTTCCCTCAAGAGCAGGGGCAGAATAAAGCTGTTTTGAGTTTTGAGATTCAGCCTCTACGATACTAGGATAGATACCCAGTAACATAGACGCAATAACACAAAAGGAAAGCACATTTTTCATGATATCCTGCTTAACTAATTATGACTATTTACAAAATAATGCGTCCGCTTAAAGTATAATAGATGTGTTACGATAAATCATAACTTTAAATATCAAATTAGTCAGTAAGTAAGAATAGAGTGTTATTTATTCAAGGTTCAACAATCTATTTTATCTATTTTACAACTCACAGATTAAGGCGTATATAACAAAACCGCAAATCTGTTTTCCAACTATTTTCATGTGAAGACATCTATCCTATAGGTACACCCACATAAACACAATAATAAATATACCGGACGCTTAAGTATAAAAAAAATAATATTAGTATAAGTCATAATAACCCCAGCTAGCTTTATATCTCGTAGCATAGAAGTACATCATTGAGATAAATACAATTTCAAGCGTTCATATTATAGGTTTTGAATATGTCATAATTAAAGTAAGTTATTGTCGTTGTGGTAACAGCATCACCTCTGTGAATCACTTATGATAATTTCATCCCCTCTCAGGGAAAAGGTCTCGCGAAACCGCCCTTCGCAAATATTTTGGCCGCGTTAGTTTTCCGCGCCCAATCATACCGTCGCCGCCGTATCGGCGGCGAACACATACAGCAGCGTTTCCGACGGCGCCTGCCCCGCCGCGTGTTCCACGGCTTTCGCGTATACCTCCATCTGAACGCGGTATTCGTCTATCAGTTCGGGAATCCCCCCCGGCGGCAGCGCGTCGCTCTTATAGTCCACAATAACAATCCCGCCGTTTTCCTTAAACCAGCAATCAATAATACCATGCACCAGAATAGTTTCCTCCGAACCCGAACCCCGGTATATCTCCTTGGCGGGGAGGCCCAGCACAAACGGCGTTTCGCGCCTGACGTCCGGGCTTTGGCGCATACGCTCGGCGAGCGCGGAATTAGCAAAGCTTACAATCTTTTTTACCGGTATCAGAGATTCCGCGTCCTCCGGCAGGATATTCGCCGCGATCAGACGGCTTATCAGCGACTTCACGGCTTGCCCGTCCCTGTCCCGATTGAGATCCAGGTGTTCCATGACCGTATGGATTGCCGTACCTCTGTACATGCTCGTTTCCGTACTCTCTTTCCGCAGAAACACGGGGCTGGGAAACGTGGGGCGCGGACGCCGCGTCGGTTCGGTTCCGCCGTTCATCTCGTTGTAATACAGCCGCTTCACTTCGGAAATAGACACCTTCGACGGAAAATCCTGATCGGGCGCGTATGGGTATGACCACCACAGCGTTTCCGCTATCTCGGCCTCATGCCCGCTGATGTTCATGCCGGCCTTTATGTCCGTAAGCGCGTCGAAACGCAAGCCCGTCAGCCGTTCCTCCTCGCGCTTGACAGCCGTTCTCGATCGGCTGCTCAGCAGTCTTATGTCGAACCGCGATCCCTCCGCCGTATACAGCCCTTCATATGAATCAGACAGCCCGCCGTCTAAACACGGAGCCAAAAAATCCAAAAAGCTCTGACACCCGGCACGATAGAAAACCGGCAGTGTTTTATCGGACAGCGCCGCCGCGTATCGCCATTTTTCCACGCGCTTTTCCATCCTGTCCACACAACCCGTTAAAACAAGTTTCTCCCTGGCGCGGGTCATCGCCACATACAGGACGCGCAATTCCTCCGATAAACTCTCCAGCCTTATACGCCTGGACACCGCGAAGCGCGGCAGGGTTTCGGTCTTGGTGCGATTTTCTGTATTTACATAGACCGCGCCTATGCCCATATCCTCATGAAAGATAACGGCCTCGCGCTCGTCCATACGGTTAAACTGCCTGCCAAGCATACTGACGAACACCACGGGGAATTCCAGGCCCTTGCTCCGGTGGATGGTCATGACGCGGACGCGTTCTTCCGCCGAAGCGCCCTCCGGCTCCGCGGCGCGGATCTCCGCGCCCGATTTCCGCAGCCGCTCCATATAGCGTATGAAATGAAACAGTCCTTTGAAAGTAGTTTCCTCATATCTTGCCGCGCGATCCAGCAATTCGCGCAGGTTGGCCTGGCGCGTATCGCCGCCGGGCAGCGCCCCGGCGATATTATAAAATCCCGTTTCCGTCAGCACCAATGAGAGTAGATCGCTGACGGCGGTATATACGGCCTTATCGCGCCAGCGTGACAAATCCGCCAGGAACCTCTCCGCTTTACGGCTTCCCGAAATCTCCACGCATTCAAAAAAGCTCCTGTCCACATCCAAATAACGGATCTCCAGCAGTTCATCCGGCGTAAAGCCGTAGACCGCGCTGTGAAGCACGGTAATCAGATAAACGTCCTGCCTGGGATTGTCTATGATCTGGAGAAAGCTCAACGCGGTCAATACCTCCACGCTCTCAAAGAAGTCCGTTCCCGCGCCGAGGCTGGCCTCTATATCCAGTTTCCTCAATTCCTCCACAATGACGCGGCCAATATCGCCGACCGAACGCAGCAGGATCACTATGTCGCTCGTTTTGCACGGCCTAAGTTCCTTGGTCGCGCTGTCCGTCACCATAAGGGGACTGTCAGGATTAATAAACGAGAGAATCCTCTGCCCGATAACCGCGGCTTCCGACGAGGCTTTTGAGATCTCCATAAGCGGTTCGCCCTCGTTCCCATCAGGCTCGTTATCCTGTTTGAGGTACTCTATCAGATCAAATTCCGCGGCGTACATGCCCGGAACCGGTTCGTCCGGAAAGCTCGCGCCCGGATACAGCGCGGCGTGGCTGTCATAAACGGTTTCCCCGACCTCTTTTGTCATTATCCGGCTGAAGAAAAAATTCGCGGCGTTCAGCACATCCGCGCGGCTGCGGAAATTCATCGACAGCTCCACCCGGAGTCCAGAATCATCCGTATTGTCGCTGAACCGCTCATATTTGTCTATGAACAGATATGGATTGGCGCGCCTGAATTTATAAATACTCTGCTTCACATCGCCCACCATAAAACGCGTCCGCGCGATCGAAGACAGTATCAATTCCTGAACAGCGTTGGAATCCTGATACTCGTCGATCATAACCTCCTCAAACAGCCCGGAGAGTTCCCGCGCGGCGGCGGACGGCTCAGGATGTTCGGGGCCGCCGGTTAACAATATCTCTATGCAGTAGTGTTCCAAATCATTGAAATCCACAATACCGCGCTCGCGTTTCGCTTCCGCGTAAAGCCGCGTGAATTTCAGCGTAATATCCGTCAGCGCCCTTATCGGCGCGCGCAGGCTTATTATATCCCGCTCCATATCGTCCGGGTGTTTGAAGAAGTATTCCGACTTCAGCTTATGAAGGCGTTCTTTATACTCGGTATCGCGAAGGTTTTTAACCGTGTTTTTCAGTGTTTCCGAAACAGCCGCGTTCTCCTTGCCCCTGTAAGCGTACAGCCGGCTGAACGCGACGCCCTGTAAAGCGCCGTAGATTTCAGCGGGCGGTTTGTCCGTTTTATTCATCAGCGATAAAACCTGAGTTTCGTCGTCATACAGGGCGCTTAGATATTTATTCGGGCCGCCGGGTTCAAGTGAGAGTTTTACGCACTGCCTGACCGCCGCCAGCGCTCCGTCCAATTCGCGCCGGATCCCTTCGCGCAGGGCGTCCGCCCATACGCCGTGTTCAGGCCGATCATACATATCCGCGTATTTCTGAAGCGTATATTCGGGGTACGGGCTGCTTTCCGCGAATTCATACAACCGCAGAACCAAGCCGGCCAAGCCCTCGTCACGCGTTTTGCCGCCACCGTAACTCTCCACCAGATCGGTGAACGCCGTGTTATCCTCTTTCGCGTACTCCTCCTCAAAGATATCGTCCAG
>JAISZF010000099.1 GCA_031269415.1 Clostridiales bacterium | reverse complement strand
CACGCTCCTAAGCAGCGGAGAAAAAGCGGTGAACGGGTTCCGGGCGCTTGAAGATCTGGATTTGGACGGAGATTTCGCGGTCGATAACGATGAGGCGGAAGCCGCGGGCATACAAATCTGGAGAGACCGTAATGTCAATGGAAGTGTGGAGGCCGGGGAGTTGCTTTCATTTGAGGAAGCCGGCGTGCTTTCCGTTGGAACCAGATACAGAATTGTCGAGACTATGGATGAGTACGGTAACGCGCATAAATGGCAGGGGTCGTTTACACGTTCCGATGGAAGCAAAGCCCTTGCTGTAGACGTTATCTTTGTATTTGAATAGAAATTATTATCTCTTCTGAAATTACGGAGTGGAAACGAAAAAGCCGTGAATGGGGTTCCATAACAAAATTGGCCTCCGCGCTGAAGGATTATCCTTCAGCGCGGAGGCTGTTTTGGTGAAACCCTTTTATTTTTCTCATAGATCCCCGCGATCCTTTTTCGCGTGCATTTATTGTCGCACACTGCTTTTTTCGAAGTGGCGCGCACGTCGCCGTTTCTGGCCTCCTGCACCCGTATGCGCGTGTCCAGCGCGGTTACGCGTTTAATTCTTTCCTGAACACGCCTTACCAGCCCCGCGTACTTGTACGCCTCTGTTTCAAACGCCGATTTTATTTCACGGTACGTTCTTTGAAAAACCCTGTCGCCTTCATTCAAAGTCTCGATGAGCTTTTGTTTTTCCTCGTTCATTCCAGCGAATATCGGTAAGGCGCTGTCGTCGTGGGAACCCGCTGTCAGTACTGTCCGCTGGTTCTCCGTGATATTTAAAATCTGTTTTAGAATATTTGTTTTGGTTTCCAGAATTCCGTCCAAAACCCTCAAACGCGACAAGAATTGATCCATATCTACGCCATTCGGCTCATCTCACGCCTCAACCGGCCAATGATCTTCTTCTCAAGCCGTGAAATATATGACTGTGAGATGCCGAGTAAGTCGGCCACCTCTTTTTGTGTTTTTTCCTCGCCCCCGGCATGCAGCCCGAAACGCAGCTCTACAATGCGTTTTTCACGCTTGGATAGTTTATTCAGGGCTTTATTCAGCAGATCCCGATCCACTTCGTCTTCCAGGTCGCGTGAGATGATGTCCACGTCGGTGCCCAGTATGTCGGATAGCAGCAGTTCGTTGCCTTCCCAATCCACATTAAGCGGTTCGTCGATAGAAACCTCCGTCTTGACGCGCGTGTTACGGCGCAGGTACATCAGGATTTCGTTTTCTATACAGCGGGAGGCGTATGTAGCCAGCTTTATCTTCTTGTCTGTACGGAATGTGTTAATGGCTTTTATCAGGCCTATGGTGCCTATGGATATAAGATCCTCAACATTTACGCCCGTATTCTCAAATTTACGCGCAATGTACACGACCAGCCGCAGATTGCGCTCTATCAGCACAGATTTAATTCGCACATCATCGTCGGAACCCAGCTTGGCCAGCAGTTCGGCTTCTTCCTCCGCGTTCAGCGGGGTAGGCAGAATCTCGCTTCCGCCAATGTAATAGATATAGTCGTCTTTCCACGGGCTTATCCTTGCCAGCGTTCTCTCCAGCAGATCCTTAACGCGTAAATACATGAGCTTGACGCGCAGCATAATGTACCTCCATTCAAAATCCAATCAATTCAGGGTTCAACAGCCCTTGATAATCCCCGTTACGTGACAGACTGCGGTTATAGATGCCTATCACAACCTCAGATAGGGCGATGGTGTCTTTTTCACGCGTAATTTCTACCTTGTCAGGTCTAAAGCCGATTAAAAGGCCATTTTGCTTACCCAAGCTTTCGTACGGTATCATACGCAGCCGGCCGGAAAAACCGTCCGTATGCGCGGAATCCAGTAAATTCCGCAAATTATTCTCTTGCTTCTCGTAAAACAGCAGCTTAACGCTGTCCGGCAGGAAGGCTTTAACGCTGTCAAACTCAGCCACGATGACCGGCGCGTGGCTTAACGGATCACGAAGACTGTTGCCGGTATCCACTAGGGCGTTCAGCTCCAGATCGCGATCCTCAAAAAATATACGCACCACCATGCAAACCTGACGTTTAAGCGCTCTGGCTTCCAACCAACGCGAGCCGAATCTAAAGAGTATATAAAACGCGCCGACGGATCCAATCAGTACAGGCACTGAGAAGTTTACGGATATATTTGTGATAATACCTATTATATCAGAAAATTGGGATGTGTAAAATAATCCCATGCATATACCACCGATTAAAAACGCGCTTAAATACGAAAATAAAGCCAGCTTAAAGAGTATAACAAGGTTTGGCGGCGCGTACGCCGTCCATATACCAATCATAAGCATTATCACCGTAGAAAGCAAGTGATAAAAAATATGAAGGCTGCTTACGAATGTAATAGCGCAATAGGAAGCGGACATAATCAGCGCGCCCAGCGCCAACCGCCATAGTTTCGCCCGCCGCCCCGCCAACTTTCCCGCTAATAGCAGGATAAGCAGATCCATCGCGAAATTAATGAGAAACACAACGTCCGCGTAGACGTTCAGCTCCACTGCGGCGCCTCCTTCCTTTGAACCTATTATAGTACGGCGCCGGTGATAAATTTGTAATATTTCAGACTCGCGCACATAAAAATCACGTCAGGATCCGCCCGCATTCGATTATTTGACGGACAGGCCCCGGCTATCGTTCCGAATTCTTGCCCTGCTCAATATGACCGGACAATATAGCCGCCACGGTATATTTTTACATTTTTAGCGCGAAAAGGTCGTTTAAAAAGCAATAATATTCTACTCTTAATTGAATAATATCTTGCTAACTCCATACCACTATAAAGAGGTACAATTTAATGGCAAGACAATTAAAAGGAGGGGGCAACATGAACAAATACGGGAAAAAATTTTTATTATCCGCGCTTTTTCCAATTATACTCGGAGCTTGCGCCACAACCACCAATCCTAGTTCTTCGCAAATGCCCGCCGCTGCGGGAACAGAAGAACCAAGCGCGTCATCCCAAAGGAATGAGCCTGTAAACCTGGAAATGTATACATGGTGGACAGGCGCGGATCAGGAAATGTGTCAGGCTGTATTCGATGCTTTTAATGAGGAGCGAAGTGCCATTAAAGTTACGGTTAACTTTATTCCTTATGATAATTATTCAAGCAAGCTGAACACCAGTATGGCAGCGGATAAAGCGCCGGATATATTTCTTTTGCAGGAATATCTGGCTAATGAATGGGGTGAAAAGGGAGTTTCAATGGATTTGAATCCGCTGTATGCGGAAGCCGGACAAAGCCCCGCAGAAATTTATGTGGATTCCGCTCTGTTTACCACAAACGGAAAGCTGTGGGGCGTTTCTCCAAATATGTGTACAATATTAATGTATTACAATAAAGAACTGCTTGAAAACGCCGGCATTGACGCGCCTACCGCGGATGCCTCCAAGCCGTGGACCTGGGAGGAGTACGTAGCCGCCGCGCGAAAGATGACCACCGACACGTCGGGCAAACATCCGGGCGAAGATGGATTCAATAAAGATTCCATACAAACTTACGGCACTTTGACGCCAACTTCCTCATTGGCGCTGTCGTCTTTATTGTACAGTAACGGAGTGGGATTTGCCAACGCCGACGGCATGGAGCTTGAGATTGTATCCGATAACGCGGTAAACGTTTTGCAATCTGTGGCGGATCTTTCTCTTCTTGAATATGTCGCGCCCTCTATCGCCTCGGCAAAATCACTTCCGCAAAGCCCTGCAATGCTGATGAACGGCCAACTCGCTATGATGATAGACGGCTCTTGGCAAGCGGGCGAATTCTCTAAAGAAAATTATGATGTCGGCATAGCCGCTACTCCTATGTTTGCCGCACCCGCTGGAATCGCTTGGTCCTCCGCGCTTGTGATGTCCGCGAAGACCCAGAGCCCTAAAGAAGCGTTTGAAGCCTTGTCCTACATGCTGGATTATAATAAGGTTATTGAAATATGTGCGCCGCTTAATATCGGAGTCGGAAATTTACCCAACCTAATCGCGTCTTATGAGAATGCGGATCAAAAGGCCGCGTGGAGCAAATATTATAACACTGACCTAGGAAACGTGACGACCAACCTTATGACAAATATCGCCAGGCTCGGGGAATGTGTTACCCTAAAAGGTTATGGCGAAATTGTGGAGCAAATAATTATACCTGAATTGGATCGTTTATGGCTCGGAGAAGTGGACGCCAAGGAAGCAGTGGCTGGCGCGGAGGCGAACGCGGCTGGGAAACTTAATGGAGTATGGAAATAATCAGCACGCTTTGATCCACACGCGTGTCTGATTTGAGGCGGTGGCAAAATGCCTGTAAAGCGTGTAAAAAAAAGTAATTGGCGGCAATCGGAAGTGTTATGGGGATATATATTCATATTACCCGTCATTTTAGGTCTGCTTCTATTTTATTTTGGCCCGATGTTGTTCAGTCTTCTTATCAGTTTCATGAATTGGGATATGATTACCCCCATGACTTTCGCCGGCTTGGATAATTACTCTCGGATGATATCCGATCCGCTCGTCGTGGATTCAGTGAAAGCCACAGCCCTGTATACTTTGCTTACTGTGCCATCCGCCGTAACGGCCTCATTTCTGACCGCTATGCTGCTGAACTCGAAAGCAAAGGGCCGCGCGTTTTTTAGGATCGTGTTTTATATACCTTCGATTGTGCCGGCTGTCGTAAGCGCAGCCTTATGGATTTATCTATTTGATCCTATGTTCGGACCGATAAATTTGCTCTCAAAAGCGATTGGAATAGGCCAGATCGGTTTTATTTACACATAGTCCGGAGTTATTCCGTCTTTTACGCTGATGACCGTTTGGGCGTCGGGAAATATGGTTATTATTTTTTTGGCTGGTTTGCAAAGCGTGCCCGCGCAGCTTTACGAGGCGGCGGAATTGGACGGAGCCAGATTTTTTCGGCGTCTGTTTCACATAACTATACCAATGTGCAGCCCGATATTGTTCTATAATATTGTTATTTGCGTAATTAACAGTTTGCAGTCATTTACCCAGGCATATATTATGACAAAGGGCGGCCCGAACAACGCGAGCTTGTTTTACGTGCTTCTGCTTTACCGCGCCGCGTTCACGAACCAGGCAATGGGGTATTCGTCAGCGATGTCATGGGTTTTTTTTATCGCGATCGCTGTTCTTTCTCTGATTTCGTTTAAAGTTTCGAACCTATGGGTGTTCTATGAAAATGACGGCGCGTGATTTACTCCGAAATAAGTTGAGAGGTTTTGTGTATGGGAAAACGGCGTGTTAAAAAAGTGCTCTTTCAAATTATAATGATATTGCTTTCCATACCGATGATTTTCCCTCTGCTCTGGATGATTCGCAGTTCTTTCATGACGGATCGACAAATTTTGTCCGTGCCGATTCAATGGCTGCCGACTGCTTTTTCACTCAGCAGCTTTGAAAGCATATTCAGGCGGTTTGAGTTCGGGAGGTATTTTTTCAATACTTTTATGATCGTCGCTCTCAATGTTATCGGGGCTGTGTTAAGCGCAAGCTTCTGCGCCTTTGGGTTTGCCAGATTGCGGTTTCGAGGTCGGAGTGTGTGGTTTGCGCTGTTGCTTTCGACAATAATGATTCCATCCGCTGTTTTAATGATCCCGCAGTTTATCGGTTGGAGCGCGATAAACGCGTATGATACGTACTGGCCGTTGATCCTGCCGGCGTTTTTTGGAAACGCGATGAATATATTTCTTGTACGGCAGTTTTACATGGGTATTCCAAAGGCGTATGACGAGGCTGCCCTTGTGGACGGGGCGGGATATTTTCAGATATATCTCCGCGTTATTATGCCTATGTCCGTGCCGGCTCTCTGCACAGTGGGCGTGTTAACTTTTGTTTACCATTGGAATGATTTTATCGGCCCGTTGATTTATATATCCAGCGGTCAGAAAAGAACCCTCTCTTTGGGGCTGCAAATGTTTATTGGTGAACATACCAGTCAGTGGAATCAGATGATGGCCGCCGCCGCAGTCATTACACTACCCATGATTATCCTATACGCTTTCGCGCAGAAGTATTTTATTGAGGGAATTACCCTTACCGGAGTAAAGGGTTGAACACCAGGAGGCGCGTATGCTATCTGTCCAAAACGGAAATATTGTGAAGGTGAACGGGGACCCCGTGTATTTACGCGGGGTCTGTGCGGGCGGATATATGAATATGGAAGATTTTATCAACTCCATGCCCGGGGTGGAGCATACGCTAAAATATCTGTTTCGCCGTGAGCTTGGGGCGGATAAATGCGAATATATCTTTGAAAGTATGATGGACCGCTTTATAACAGAGCGGGATATCGCCTATATAAAAAGCTTGGGCGTTAACGTCATACGGCTTCCGCTTAATTATCACCATTTCGAGGACGACGACAGGCCTTTTCAGTACAAACGGAGAGGCTTTGATCGGCTGGATTGGATTATCGGCCAATGCGAGAAAAAGGATATTTACTTGATCCTTGATCTACACGCGGCGGCTGGATATCAGAATACCGACTGGCATTGCGACAACGCTTCCCGCCGTTCAATGTTCTGGTCCACGCCGCATTTTCAAGAACGATTCTACAGCTTATGGGAAGCAATAGCGGAACACTGCCGAGATCGAAGCGCGGTGGCGGGGTACAATCTCATGAACGAGCCAATGAGCGAAGCTGAACTGGGAAGATTGCCCACTCCGTACAAGCCTAACTGGGACGCGCTGAACAGTGTATACCGAACCACTGTGGAACGCATAAGAAAGGTTGATTCGGAGCATATAATTTTTCTTGAGGGTGATCTGTTTTCCACCCTGTTTTCAGGATTGGACGAGCCGTTTGCCGAGAATCTCGTTTACAGCGGTCACAATTATTCTAAAGCAGGCTGGCGAGCGCCATATCCCGGATCTATTAACGGTGAGTATTGGGACTCCAAGAAAATAGCGAAGGAGTTTTTGGAACATGAAAGCGTTCAATTCTGCCGTCGCTACAATGCCCCGCTATGGGTGGGCGAATTTGGAGGCGGTTCCGCGCCGGGGCATCTGAATGTTTTTTTGGATCAGATAAGGGCTTTTGACAATTTCAAGGCGCATTGGACATGCTGGACCTATAAAGATAGCGGAAGCATGGGCGTGGTGCGCCTCTCTCCTGAATGCGAATATTTCGAGCGTCTCCGGCATGTGCTTGCAAGGCATGAAAAATGCGGAGCGCGTCCTGTGAATATTAATCGCGCCCGACTGACGCGCGAATTAGAGAAAGTCGCGGAATTGACTCACGCTTGCGTGTCTGCGGAAGAGTTTGACAGTGAAAGCAATATTCCGTTTATGCTGTCCGCTTTTGATGATTCATATTACAACAGTCTGCTACAACCGATATTCGTGCGTGAGTTTAAGTCGATGTCATATACGGAAATCGATCGCCTGATGAGTTCATTTCTTTTAGAAAATTGCGTTCCCTACGCATACGCGGGCATTTTAAAGAAGCGTTTGGGGGGAGCTGGCCATGCGACTGAAGTATAAAGTTATTCTGTTGGTGGTTTGTATATTTTTAGTAGTAGCCTTGGCTTGCCTTATCGTATTTTTCAGCATCATACGGCGAGTGAGCCGGAACAACGCTGAGTGGTACGCTTTGAGCGCGTGCCAGCGGCTAACGTCGGGAATTGACTCATATTTTCAGGTTTTGGACTCTGCAGCGTACACCGTTATTTACAGCAACTGGCTGCAGGAATACTTCCAAACCCACGACACGGAAAATTCCCTTGAACTCTATACCAAGGAGAGAAATGTCAGTCATTTTTTCAGCAGCGTTTCGCAAATATACAACGATATAGGGATAATCGCTTTTGACATAGACGGACGTTTCGTGACTACTCCTAATATGAGACTGGCAGGAATTAACCAAGATTTTGAACCTGAAAAAATTTTTCCCCTGCTGGATCGTGACAAACGTCTAATTGATTTCGGAGATTCTAAGGATTATTTGCAAAACAAGCCAAACACTCCCGCGGTTTCCGTGTACTATGAATTAAAGGATTATCACCGCTTATTCCGGCGGGGCATACTTGTTTTTCATATTCCGCAATCCAATATATATTCGTTGCTGCAAGAGGAAAACGCGGCTCACACCGTCGCGCTGCTCAACATAAATGGCAGAGTCATTTATAATAATATATGGGACGACAGCGTGATCGCATTGACTCGCGAGCAGATTCGCTCTGGAATCTATAATCTGGTTATTTGGGATAAAAACCGTCTTAACGCGACCGCCTTCCACAAGTCGGAGTCAACGGGGTGGATCGCGGCGTACCGCGTTCCTTATTCTGTTTTTGAAAAAGAATCCTTTAGCGGCTATATATGGCTTATGTACGCTCTGGTGCCGGTCAGCGCGTTTTTGTTGCTTATTACGCTTGTTTTTTCAAGTTATCTTACAACGCCTATCGTCTTATGCACCAACGCGATCAGAGAAATTCGAAATAACTGGACAGATTGAAGTTCTCAAATAAGCGGATGAAAAATATGTCGAAAAAATAATATAGCCCAAACACCAAAAAGCGTTTATCCTTAGTTCAGCTAAATCAAAAGGATACATGTTGAATTTCATGGCAGTACTATGTATAATCCTAGAGATTGACATTCGCGTTTTAATGTGCGGATATCAACCTTGATTGTCCCCGTACTCAATTTACCAAAGAGCTTTTTGAAAGGTGGGATACGATGAATGCCTTAACAGGTAAAAAATTTAACGTAACAGGGTTATGTAATCCAAAACTGCACTATATGGTGGATACCAGCGAAAAGATCAATATAATCATTCGGTCTTATATCAATCAGGGCGCTTATTTCACATTAAACAGGGCGAGACAATACGGTAAAACCACTACGTTATCTTTTCTTGAAAGGGAATTGGAAAAAGACAACATAGTGATTAGAATGAGCTTTGAAGGCAAAAGCGAGTATTTTGCCTCATCAGAAATATTTGCGGGGGCAATTAGAAAACATATAATTAACAGCGTTAAGAGCAAGCACAAGCGCCTTTCCATGATCTGGGACACCCCTGTCGATCAAAATTTCCCTATGAGTTATCTGCAGGAGAGAATAACAGAATTTTGTGAATCTTCCGACAAAAATGTTGTGTTGATGATTGATGAAGTTGATCACGCATCAGATTTTGACGTATTTCTGGACTTTTTAGGCATGTTACGTGAAATGTATCTCGCGCGTGTCGATCAAAATATTCCGGCGTTTCAAAGTGTTATTTTGGCCGGAGTCCATGATATCAAGAACTTAAAAAGAAGGATTCGCCCGCGTGAAAAGCATAGCTACAACAGTCCTTGGAATATTGCCGCTGAATGTGAGGTGGATCTGAGTTTTTCTCCATCTGAAATCGTAACTATGCTGAATTCCTATGAAAACGATCACACGACAGGCATGGACGCGAACGCGGTTGCTGAGAGGATTTTTTATTACACAAATGGATATCCTTACTTGGTCAGCAGCCTTTGTAAAATTATGGATGACGCATCCCTGAACTGGAGTCCCAAAGGTGTTGACAAAGCGGAGGGGCGATTGCTGAAAAAAGACAATTCATTGTTTGACGATGTTATAAAAAATATTGAGAATATAGAATCCTTTTCTAATTTGGTCAGGCAGGTAATTCTCGGCGATACGTCTGTTACCTTCGAAAAACGGAATCCGGTTATTGATCTCGGAGTCATGTATGGCATCCTTATTGAAAAAAACGGAAAAGCCCGTATTTCTAATATAATTTTCGAAACGGTTATTTATGATTATTTGATTTCTGTTTCTGAAACACGTTCGCTCACTGTAAAATACGCCGAAGAAGAATCCACATTTATCCGTAACGACAAACTTGATGTTGACTCCATTTTAAGAAAATTCGCGAAGTTCATGCGGTCCGAGTACAGAGACCGGGACAGCGCCTTTATTGAGCGTCAGGGTCGGCTGTTATTTCTTAGTTTTCTCAAGCCTATCATAAATGGAACCGGACATTACGCTGTTGAACCTGAAACACGCGGAAGCCGCCGTATGGATATAGTGGTTTTTTTCGGAGGTGAGGAATATGTCATTGAACTAAAAATCTGGCGCGGGGAAAAAGCGGCTGAGAGAGGCTATGAACAACTTATTGGCTATCTGGAAAGCCGCGGACAAACCAAAGGTTTTATGCTCAGTTTCACGGACAATAAAAAATTGCCTCGAAGCGGCAAAACGTTTCTGTTTAATGGATTTGAAATTTCTGAAACAATTGTCGCGTACCGCGATTGGGAATAACATCAGCGGATCTAACCGTATAACGCTTTGCCTGTCATGTTATGATACATGTTGAATTCTATAGTAATACAATGTATAATCTTAGTGGCAGCGGCTGCCGCCCGCGTTTCACTATTATATATAAAAGAGGTTTTGCGTAAGATGGAAAATGAGAAGTCAAGATGTGAACCCGCAAAAATTCAGAAAAAGTCATTTGCCATAGGAAGATTAGTAAGTTCATTATCGGCAGTTTCCGTATTTACCGTATCCGGCTGGATGATAGCGCGAAACGTAATAAGACCGCCTGAAATTCCGCGGGTTATAGAAGCGGCGGTGATTGAACCTGAGCCAACCGTTACGCCAACTCTGTTCCCCGCGGATAAAACTCCCGAAACCAATGACGGAGGATACGCGTACCTAGCGCCGGACGGGGCGGAGGAAGATATGAATGTCGGCAAGGGCACGCACGCTCCCGAAGGTTTTACCTCCGAAGACAGAAAGGAGGAATTCTACACATTCCTGATAATCGGTTTGGACGGAGGCATTAATACGGATACAATAATGGTCGCGTCCTACGACGCCGTTAACATGGAAGCGAATATAATCAGTATCCCGCGAGACAGTCTGGTAGACGTAAAGCGCGGCACTAAAAAGATAAACGCCGCGTATGCCGCCGGTACTTTATATGGGGAGAGGGGTGTAGATGAGGGAATCGCTCAGTTAAGACGGGAAGTTAAAACAATTATCGGGTTTTCGCCTGATTTCTACGTGTGCGTAGACTTGGAGGCGTTCGTTAAAATTGTTGACGCTGTTGGCGGTGTGGACGTGTTTGTTCCGCTGAACATGAAATATGACGATCCCGAACAAAATTTACATATTAACATCCCGAAAGGCGAACAGCATTTGGACGGCGCGGACGCGCTGAGGCTCGCCAGATACAGAAAAGGTAATGACGACATTAATATAATCAGCGACTACGATCGCATTGAAAATCAGCAGGCGGTAATCAGAGCCATACTCGAAAACCTGCTGAAACCGTCGAATATCACGAAAATACCTGAATTTATAGACATATTCAATGAGTACGTATACACCGATATAAAAATAGAGAATATGCTGTGGTTTGCCGAGCAGCTAAATAAGATTAAGGGAACCGACGCGCTTTCAACCTACACCATGCCTACGGCGGGTACGAGCGGACCGCCCATGTATTATGAATACCTGTACGAATACGCGATTGTGGAGATGGTTAATGAAACAATTAATCCTTTTAAAAAGGATATAGATGCTAAGGATTTGGATATTATAACATGGTATTAGGCATCCGAGAGAGGCCGCGAGTATAAAAAGCGCTCTATCAACAAGTTTTGATAGAGCGCTTTGTTTGTTTGACTAATTGCTGTCGCCGCCGGTAAACCCGCTGAAGAGAGAACCGATCACATTGCCGCCGGTTTTGATCGCGCCGCTGAGTATGGTTGTTATTATAACTAAGACGCCTCCTATAAGAGGAGCTATAAGCGATGAAACAATAGCAATCGCACCGCCCGACACTGTAAGCAACTCATCATTGCCGAGTTCCTCAAAACTGCCAATACCCAAATTTTTTTCTTTCATGCTGATCACCCAATGTAATTTCTATTAGCGCCCGAACAAAACGCTGAAGAGCGAGCCGACTATATTGACTCCGCCTTTCAACAGCCCGCTCAATGTGGATGTTATCGGACTTAAGACACCACCCAAGACAGTGCCTAGTATCGTGCTGAAAAGACCACCGCCCGACACATTAAGGAGATCTTCGTCGCTAAGTTCTTGAAAACCGCCAATACCTAAATTTTCTTCTTTCACAGTGAACCCCTCCCCTATATAATATTATAGTTTCACGACGCTTCGATCATTAAAGCGCGTTTTGATGTATATATAAATATAATATCATATATTTTGAATATGTCAAGATTTTTTGGATAATATGTTTTTTTATGAAAAATCTTGAATTATGAGATTTTAATTGACATAGCGGAACTTGGGCGCTATAATGAATATATATGGATAGAGGAGCGGTTTTCAAGAGTAGCTGGATGGTATGCGGGAAGCGCAGATGATCTCCGGTGAAAGGGGACGCCGCCGAAAGATTGCGCGGCTTACCGGCGTAATCTTGGCCGTAACGCGCGAAAGCCGTGCGGCTGTCATCAGTTGCTGATGGAGCGCTATCGACTGTTCTTTGCGTTTTGCTTTGGACTATCGGCGCTCTGCCGATTTTTTTTTTGCCGCTCGGCAGGGGAGGGTATTTATGAGCTTATTTATTGGATCCGGCGTGGCGCTTGTTACGCCTTTCAAGGAGGATGGTTCGGTTAATTACGAAAAGATAACGGAATTGATCGAATTTCAGCTTAAAAACGGCACTGACGCCTTAATTATCTGCGGAACCACGGGGGAAGCGTCTACGCTTACGGATGACGAACAGATAGAGGTAATACGCGTCGCTGTTTGCGCGGCTGACAAACGCGTGCCGGTTATTGCCGGCGCGGGCAGCAATCATACGGATCACGGCGTGGAACTCTGCGTACGCTCGCGGGCCGTGGGAGCGGACGGTTTAATGCTGGTAACGCCTTATTACAATAAAACGACACATAAGGGTCTGGTCGAGCATTATTCAAGAATAGCGGCCAGCGTGGATCTGCCTATTATCGTATATAATGTGCCCGGCCGCACCGGGTTAAACATCAAGCCTAAAACAGCCAAAGCGCTGTCTGAAATCGACAATATCATCGGCATTAAAGAAGCCAGCGGCAATATTGTGCAGGTGGCGGAAATCATTGAGTTTTGCGGCGGCAAGCTGGACGTTTACTCCGGCAACGACGATTATATAGTTCCCGTCATGTCGCTGGGCGGGAAAGGGGTTATCTCCACGGCGGCTAATATTATCCCCCAGCAGATTCACGAGATGACCCAGAGCTTTCTGAACGGCGATATAGCTTCGGCGGCTAAGTCGCAGCTCGGGTTTTTGGAGCTTTCACGCGCTTTATTCTGCGAGGTAAATCCGATTCCGGTAAAGACAGCCCTGAATTTGATGGGAATGAACGTCGGCGGGTACCGGCAGCCTCTTACGTCGATGGAGCGGGAAAACGAGGCGTTTCTGCGTAAAGCCATGGAGAACTACGGTCTGATATGACAAAGATAATTATTCACGGATGTTTCGGCCACATGGGGAACGTTGTGCGGCGAGTCGCGCTTCAAACGGGAAGATTTGAAATCGCCGCCGGTATTGACGTCAGGCCGCCGGACGGGCCTTTGGCCTTCCCGGTGTTTACCGTCCCGAGTGAATGCGGCATAGGCGCGGACGCGGTTATAGACTTTTCAGCCGAGAAAGCCGTGCCGGATCTTGTAGAATGGTGTCGCGAAAACAGTCTGCCATTGGTTTTATGTACCACAGGGCTTTCAGATGAGACAGCGTCGCTGATAGCGGGCGCGTCCGAGAAGTTGCCGATATTCCAGTCCGCGAATATGTCTCTGGGCATTAACCTGATGATCTCATTGCTGGAGCGAGCTTCAGCCGTTTTAGGTAAGGCGGGTTTTGATATTGAGATCGTGGAGAAGCATCACAGCCGCAAAACAGACGCGCCCAGCGGAACCGCGCTTATGCTGGCAAACGCCATGAATAAGGACGGAAAGTACACGTATGTAACCGATCGCTCACAGCGGCGTCAGCGGCGTCCGGCGGATGAGATCGGTATTTCCGCTGTGCGCGGGGGTACTGTCGTAGGGGAACACGATGTGATATTCGCGGGGCAGGACGAAGTGATTGAGATTGCGCACGCGGCTTACTCCAGAGACATATTCGCGGCGGGCGCGCTTAAAGCCGCGGAGTTTATCGCGCGCCAAAGACCAGGGCTGTATAGTATGCGTGATTTGATAAACGAATGATGACATACTGTATAGTGGTTTCGGATCAAAAACCAAGGCGTTATTACGAGGAAGCGGCAAGGGAATATGAAAAACGGCTCGGGCGGTTTTGCAAAGTACGGCGGGCAGGCGCCGCCGACGCAATCGGCAAAAGGGATTTTGTTATTAATATTTCAACGGCGGGCCGAAGGATTTCATCGGAGGAAATGGCGGATCGCTTATCCGCAATCGAATCACGCGGCGACATCAGCCGCGTGATTTTTATTTTTGCGGCAGGGAAGAACGAGCGCGTTGATGAAACATGGGCGTTGGCTTCGATTGAAACCCCTGTCGATTTCCAGGCTGTATTACTGCTGGAACAGATATACAGGTCACGGAAGATTATGCGTAACGAGCCGTATCATAAGTGAGGTCATTTAATAAAAAACACGAGCGCGTTATATGCCCGTGTTTTATTAATCTTCTGGTATATTGGTCGATTTCGGTATAAAAGGGATCTGCCGCTATCTCAAATGGAATTTTCCCTAAGCGGACAACTGCTTTTGTGAATATGGTTATCGCTGTGGTCATGTTAAGACCCATGTCGTCATAAAGAATTTCGGCTTGTTTTTTTAAGTCTTCATCCATACGAACGGTTACACTAGTTGATGCCATATAATCAACCCCCTTTAATTACATTATAAGGGCGTATTCATACGTTGTCAATACATTTGCATAGCAACATCTCCAACACAGACCGTCCCGCCGCGTTCAACAGACGCAAATACCGCGCCGCCTGCCAGGAGGCAGTCCTCCTCGCGCGAAATCAGTTCGCACTCGGCGTAGCAATGCTTGCCTCCGGTGCTGACTCGCAAAACCGCCTTTCCGACAGAAAGGCGGCTTCCTTCCGTTAATTCACGCGGAGACAAACCTTCGATCAGTATATTTTCCCTGAACTTACCAAAGCAAAGCCCCGGCTCATCCCGTGAGTCCATCCATTTTCGCGCTTCGGCGGAAAGCAGGCTGATCTGCCTTTCACCGCCCTGGCGCCTATCTCCTTTCATTCCAAGCCCTTCCAAAAGCTCGGCTTCGGATAAAGCCTCTCCGGGTTCACCCTTCTTGAGATACCTCGTAAGTCCGGCAATCCTAGCGGTCAATGAATACGGCCTCCCCACAGCGTTCGGCGGTATACCCCCCCAACGCATCCAATTTCAATAAGAAATCACCATTTTTTAATGTCTCAATAAATGAGCGGATGTGCGGGAGTTCGAGGAATTCCACTGGAACCGCGAAATCATATTCCTCTTCCCCGACAGGGACAAAGTCCAGATCCATCGCCTTGGCCGCAGAAAGCACGCCCATGCCCGCGTCGGCGCTCCCGCCCTGAACCGCGGCGGCCACGGCCATGTGCGTCGCCGCTTCGCGATCGTATCCTTTGATACCGGAGGGATCCATACCTATAGTTTTCAGTTTGTAATCCAGAAGCAAACGGGTGCCCGAGCCGCGCTGGCGGTTGACGTACCGGCAGCGGTTCAGATCAGCAATTCCGGTAATCCCCAAGGGATTTCCCTTCTTAACCAGTATGCCCTGCACGCGGCCGACTCCCTTTATTAACGTCATACGTCCGCCGCCGAACAGCTTTTTTATGATTGGGATATTATAAATTCCAGTTTTCTCATCCAACAAATGGATCGGAGCGATATGCGCCTCGCCGTTTTTCAGTGCCATAAGCCCGCCCATGCTACCGACGTGCGTACTTGACAAATGCGTTCCGGGAAAGAGGTTTGGCATGAGATCCGCGATCACATCCAGTATTAAGTCATGGCTGCCGATAACGACCGCCGTACGGTCTATGTCGCCGAGGCCGCGGCAGAGTACCACGTTTACCTCCGAGCAGGCTTCGGCGCCTTCGCTGTCCTGTTCTATGACGCAAAAACCGTCTGCCCGCACCAGCGACATGGCGGCGCCGGCTCCCCGCGACAGGGGAGAGGCTACCAGACGCCCGCCTACCCGTCCGGTCTTGACGCGCACATACTCCCTGTATTTGAGCGAGGAAACCAGCCTGCGAGTCAGCGAGGCACGGACAACCGGAGCGTTATCCGCAGTGTATCCGGATAATGAACGCAATACCGGCGCGGCAAAATTTTCATAGGCCAGATAGGCCGAAACCGGATATCCGGGAATACCGATTACAGGCTTTCCGCCCGCCACCGCCAAGATAACGGGCTTTCCGGGCTTCATAGCGACGCCGTGAACAACGACCTCGCCGAGTTCGCGCAGGACGTGTACGGTATAGTCCTCCCGTCCCGCGCTCGTTCCCGCGCTTACCAGCACCATATCGAAATCCTTTATGGCGTCACGCAGCCGGGTTTTTATCATCTCATAATTATCAGGAATAGATGGGAATCGGGTTGGACTGCCGCCGCCCTGTTGGACCAGCGCCTCAAACATGCGGGAATTGGATTCTATTATGCCGCCCTCCGTCATCTCTTCACCCGGCTCCAGCATCTCCGTGCCTGTGGGGAAAATGGCGACATTGGGGCGTTTGCGCGCGGAAATCCGCGTTATGCCGCCGGAAAGCAACACGCCTATATCAATAGGCCGAATTCTATGCCCGCCGGGCAGGATCATCTCACCCTGAACTATATCCTCGCCCACGGGCCGCACATGCTGCCATGCCGCCGCCGCGGAGCGGATCAGCGCGTCTTTGCTGTCTGTTTCCTGAATCTCTTCCGCCATGATCACCGCGTCATAAGGAGGGCGAATCGGGTCGCCCGTATCCACTGCGATAAAATCCACGCCCTCTTTCAGCGTGAGCAGGTTGGTCTCGCCCGCGCCTCTTGTGTGATCGCTTATGACCGCGACGCCGTCCATTGCCGCGCAATCGTACAAGGGTGAGTTGCAACGCGCGAACACGGCTTCGCCGGTCACGCGATCCAGCGACTGAACAACGTCGATCTCTTCGTTTTCCGTTGTTAAATACGGCTTTAAAGCGGTTTGAAAGCGTTCCAAAGCTTCCTCAACAGGAAGATTGGTTAAATAAAGGTTACGCATGGTCTCTCCTTCAGGTTAGCTTCAATCAAGACGCTTGAAAAAGCATCTGCCCATCCAGTATAATAGACTTACGCTGACCGGGCAACTGCAGCCGCCTGCGCGCAAAGAGAAATCTGCGCAACCGCGGCGGCGGTCGGCAATCTGGAGACACTTATCGGTGAGGTGACGAATGAGCGATAACATAATTTTTGACTTCAAAGACGCGGCGAGCGTTATCAAAGACGCAATCGTCCGTTCACGGTATCAGGCGGCGAAACTGATCAATCGTGAACTGCTCGGTTTGTATTACGCCGTCGGGCGGTATGTTTCGCTGAACTCAAGCGTGAATGGATAAAATTCGATTATATTTGCGTATATGCAACACATCGCCGTGCTGTTCCTCACTGATTTTCACACGCTCCAGAAGGGCGTGAATTTCACCGATTTTTAAATGCCACAGAGGTGACTGTGAAAAGAATCCGTCCATTCAGTACCCTCCTACCGGGATTTGGCAAACAAATGAACCAGTACAATTTCCCCCTGCTTAACGCCCTCTGCGTCGCGATCCACAACAAAGTATCCATCAGCCCGAGTCAATGTGGTTATCAGACCGGATTTGCCGAATATTGGCTCCGCTCTATATTCTCCGCCAATCCATTCAAGCTCGCAAGGCCAGCATGTCAGCTTGCCGGGCGACGACGCGATGTTGCGGGAAACCCGCGCGGGAATGGCAGGCTCCATGGGACAGCCTGTAATCTCCCTTCGGAGCCAGCCAAACAGCAATTCAAATACCATCATAGCGGAAACAGGATGGCCGGGCAGACCCGCCAGTACCGTGCGGGAAGCGGCGTCATACCCCAGAATTGCGGGCTTGCCCGGCTTAACCGCCATACCGTGCGTATAAACGCCCGGCGAGGATATACGGTCGATAACCTCGCGCGTCATATCCTTTTTTCCCTTGGAGCTGCCGCCCGAAACAATTACGATGTCGCTGTTTTCCATGGCCTTAAGTATCTCACGCTGTAAAACGGCTTCATCATCCGGCAGGACAGCCGAACCCGCGATGGTGTACCCATGCGTTTCCGCCAGAGCGGACAGAGCGGACGTGTTTATATCCCTTATCTGTCCGGGCCGCGGCGTGAGATCCGGCGTAATCAGCTCGTCGCCGGTAGACAGGATCGATACGCGCGGGTGAGCGTACGCCCGCAAGGATGTTACGCCCGCCGCCGCTAAAGCGCCTACGTCTCGATATAAAATACGTCTGCCGCGACGCAGCAGCAACGCGCCGCGCTTTACATCCTCACCCGGGAGTACAACATTCTCGCCATACGCCGCGCTGTGATAAACTGCTATATCGTCCTCGCCGAACGGCTCCGCGTACTCGGTCATCACCACGGCGTCCGCTCCGCCTGGCAGCATGCCGCCGGTGGGGACCTCCGCGCACTCGCCCCGACTTATATCCACAGCGGCTTGTCGGCCCATCTCAATCCTGTCTTTTACAGTTAGGAATACAGGCAGGCTTTCGCCGGCGGCGGCTGTATCCGCTGAAAACACCGCGAAACCGTCCACTGTCGAGCGCCGGAACGCGGGGATGTCCTCCGAGGTGTATATATCTTCCGCCAGTATCCGGCCAAGAGCTTCTTTGGGCGTTATTGTCTCCGCGGACGCGATCCAGTCTTTTACGCTCGCGAACAGCTTTGCGCGCGCGGTTTCCACAGTGTCTACTTTTAAAAATTCCATTCGATATCCCTCATACCTTCGCAATGATGAAAAATTCCTGAATTCTTACTCAACCCGCAACCGTTCAACAACGCTTTCGCGGTTCAGTTTCGCGTGGCAGATTATCGGCGCGGCCGCACAGACCGCGAGCAGCAACGGCAGGCAGAATATGGCTGGAAGCGGCGTGAAACTCTCCTTGAAAAACCAGACTTGCCCCGCGATAAGGCGCGTTATAAGCCAACCCCCGCCAAGCCCGAACGTCAGCGTGAACGCCGCCGTCAGCGCGGTGTATGAAACGCCCTCGAAAAACAGCGTTCCGCGCAACTGGACTCCTGTCATGCATCTTATCCCCGGCCGCGGGAATCTCCGCTCGCTGATCGCCGTAAGTAATAACAAACCGCGACACAACCGCGTAATTGCCAGAGAGGAGTTTATCATAATCCACGCCCGCGGCGCGCGCCGCCATTTCGTTTATTCCGAAAACCCGCCGGCTTGTTTTATCCTGCGCTTTGTAGTAATAGCAGTAAATATTAAAGATTTCCGCTCAGCGTCTTTGGGCTTCGCTGAGAAATTCAGAAGTGACGCCAGCGGTATTTTTGCTTGCGTTCGCGGCGTACAGCGAGTAATCCGCGACCGCAAAATCGCCGAGTACCGACCGCGACACATACTCGTCCAAATCAAAACCGCGAGTGGCGCTTACAATGCTGTAAGCAGTATCAGCGACAGGAGTTGAATCGGCAGAAGAATATTTTCCTCCACATTCAGCACGGGCACAAGGTACACAAAGCCGATATTACGGCGGCGAAAGATCGTCAGCTCATCGTCTTTCATCAAGGGCTTTGACGGGCGGCTCCGCGTCGTAATATTTTGTTAGCCCAATACTGATACCTAACGCGATATTTTACCACAGTATCAGCGTTTAACGTTGTAGGGTATGTTCTGCGTATGCCATTTTCTTTATTGTCTCCGTCGAACCCAAGACTCTCCCATTCGCCGCCGTCCAGCGAAACTTCGTCAACCAGAAAGAAACCATACTCAAAAAATTGCTTTGCGCTGTCCGGGATTGTGATGTTAAATTCCAGACTTGCACTCAGCTCTCCATCTGCGTAGTATATCTTGAGGTCTGATATTACGGGCGGTTCAACTTCCGGCGCGGGTTTGCCCGTGGTGGTGAGCGACGGGCGGCACATGGCTTGCGGGCGCTTGCTGCCCTGCGGCTATCAAAAAGCGTACCTTTTGATAGCCACACTACTAACAACTCATATTATC
>JAISZF010000112.1 GCA_031269415.1 Clostridiales bacterium | reverse complement strand
CACTCTTTCCCTACACGACGCTCTTCCGATCTCCGTTGTCCGACTCCATCGCGAGGAAACCGTCCACTTCGGGCATGTATTCCTTTGTATAATTATAGTATCGCATTATTTCTTTAGTATTTCCGCCCGACGAGCCTTCCAACACATATATTTTTCCATCCGGGTTCAGAAGCCGCGCTTGTTTGACAACTGCCTCGGTCACTCTCCAGTCTGTTGTAATGCCGTTTACCTGTTTTTCCAGTAGATCGTTGGTCTGATCAACGGTCATTTGCACAAGGTTAGGCTTTATCACCACAGTCTGCCCGTTCTTGATTATTTGATTGAAATTGGTCTGCCGTAAAGCCGTGTTTACCAGGCTTTCGATTTCCTCCTGGGTAATGTCTTCGGCTTTAGCCTTATTCGACTTAACGACGCTTACGGTGGACACACCGCTTGGGAGAACCGAGGCGGGGGCGGCGATACCGGGCGCGTCCGCGGCGTTTGAAGTGATTTCTACCGTCCGTGACGCCGAATCCCATGAAACATCCGCGCCCAAGGCATTGCAGACGTAACGCAATGGCACAAATAACCGGTCATTTTCAATTCTGGCGTATGTATCCATCTCAACCGTTCCGCCGTTAACAATAATTTTTTTATCGCCGACCGTTATCCTTATCTCGATGTCTCCCTTTGATATTACATCGGTTTGAGTGGGGTTATTCCATTCCACCTTGGCTTTCAGGGCTTCACTCACGAAACGTATGGGAACCTGAGTCCTGTTGGAACTGTCCAGGTATGGCTGAACGTCCGGGAAAGAAATTACGGAACCGTCCAGCTTCACGGTTATGGCCGCGCTTTCCGCGGAATAAGCGGCGGAAACAATGAAAACAGTGAACAGCAGAAGCGTTATCAACGCCGAAAATCTTTTCATTTCAATTCATCCTTTCGTTGCGTATTATTTTACTTCTATACGATACGGTCCTTCTCGTGATATAGCGCGGAACGTCCGCCGATTAGATAAATTAGTGGACGAACTCGCAAAGGGTAAGGCAATTTCAATCCACATCTGAGTGTGATCCCAGATGACAACGCGACCGCCGCGAGACGTATTATATCAAACCCACTCGCGTTTGGAAAGACCCAAAATATTGACACTTGTCAAAATTCCCCTTGACAATACCCGCCGCGTAATATATATTATAAATACTTCGCGCGAATGGCTCAGTGGTAGAGCATCGCCTTGCCAAGGCGAGGGCCGCGGGTTCGAATCCCGTTTCGCGCTGATCTGATACTTAAGCAGGGTTATTTATCCTGCTTTTTTCTTATTGGAGGATTTTATGCTGAAAACTGTTTTGGCCGCCGTAAACGCCAGGTACATACACTCCTGCCTGGCGCTGTACAGCCTGCGCGCTTCATGCCCACGGTACCGTGACAGCATATTTATCCGTGAATTTACAATCAATCAGGAGCGCGGGTTCATTCTGCGCGAATTGTATTCCATGAAGCCGGATATAATAGGGTTTTCGTGCTATATATGGAATATAGAAATGGTTGCGTCGTTGACTATAGAATTGAAGAAACTCATGCCCAGCCTCATTATTATCCTCGGAGGCCCGGAGGTGTCACATGAGCGGACGGACTGCCCCGCGGATATCATTGTAAGCGGCGAAGGCGAGCGGGCATTCAATGATATAATGGCTTTCTATAATGAAAAACGCGGGCGGGTATTGCCTGTCATGGATGGAGAAGTCGATATAAACCGGCTGCCGTTCCCCTACGCGGATGGGCTCGCGGGTTTTGAAAACAGAATCATTTACTATGAGTCCTCACGAGGGTGCCCGTTTCGATGCCAATACTGCCTGTCCGGCAGCGAGGATCATCATGTGCGCGCTCTTCCCTTGGAACGTGTCCGCGGTGAGCTTCAATTCTTTCTGGACGACAACGTCAGACAGGTTAAATTTATAGACAGGACGTTCAACTGCCTAGAAGCCCGCGCGGCGAATATATGGCGCTTTCTGAAAGAACACGACAACGGCGTTACAAATTTTCATTTTGAGATTTCGGCTGATCTCCTGGACAGCGAATCGCTGGAGTTGCTTGCGGGGGTGCGTAAAGGCACGTTTCAGTTTGAGATAGGCGTTCAGTCAACAAACATTTCCGTGCTGAAGGAAATCGGCCGCAAAACCGACATAGCGCGTTTGTCCGCAAATGTGTCGGCTTTGCGGGAACCGCGAAACATACATCTGCATCTGGATCTGATAGCCGGACTGCCCGGCGAGGGGTACGAGTCGTTCGGGCGGTCGTTCAACGACGTATACGCCATGAAACCGGACATGCTTCAACTTGGGTTCCTGAAGGCTCTCAAGGGCACGGGCTTACGGAATAACGCGGCGCGTTGGGGACTGGTTTACGGGGACTCTCCCCCATATGAAGTCCTTAAAACAAACGCGCTTTCCTTTGATGAGATCTGCCGCCTTAAAGACATTGAGTACCTGCTGGAAAGTTTTTATAATACGGGGCTTGCGCCGTTCACCCTGCGCTATCTGACCCGCGGAGGGGCTTTTGAGTTCTATGAGTCGCTGGCCGCCTTCTGGCGGGGAAGGGGATATCATTTAGCTCCTCGCGGCAAGATTGCCATGTACGCGGCTTTGTATGAGTATTGCCTGGAGAACGCCGGGGTGGACGCGCCTCTCGCGCTTGAACTGATGGGTTTTGATCTTTTGGCGCGGGAGAATGAAAAAAGTCCGCCGGAATGGCTCGCGCCGAAGCTTTCGGTTGAGGATCGCGCTTTGTTCCGACGGTATAAGGCGTCTATGGGCGCTGACGCGATCGCTGTCCGGACCTTTGAGTACGACATTGCGGGATGGGTGAGCGAGACACCGGAAAAGAGACGTAATGCACTGTTATTCAGATATAAGGACGGAAAGGGCAGGGGGGAGTATAGTGAAATCACAGGAGGAAATT
>JAISZF010000038.1 GCA_031269415.1 Clostridiales bacterium | reverse complement strand
AAGAGCCTCGCGAAGACATTGGATGTTACGGGCGGCATCGGGACGGTGGCGACGAGAGCCGACATAATAGATAAACTCTTTAACAACTTTGTCATTGAAAAACGGGGGCAGGAGATTTTTACCACTCAGAAGGGACGGCAGCTGCTGAAACTGGTTCCGAAAGAATTGGTTTCCCCTGCCATAACCGCCGTATGGGAACAGCGTCTGGAGCGTATCGCGAAAAAAAATGAACCGCCGGAGGGCTTCCTCACCGAGATGAAGGAATATACCCAACGGATTATTCGTGATATTAAAGGGAGCGGAGAGGCGTTTGTACATGAAAACATCACCCGCGAACGCTGTCCCGCGTGCGGCAAGTTCATGCTGGCGGTAAACGGAAAAAAAGGCCGTTTCCTCATCTGTCAGGACAGGGAATGCGGCTGCAGGCAGAATGTATCCATTATAACGAACGCGCGCTGCCCTGAGTGCCATAAGCGCATGGAACTGATAGGCAGCGATGAAAAGAAATTCTTCGTCTGCGTCTGCGGGCACAAGGAAAGCGAGGAACAGTTTGAGAAGCGTGTTAAAGAGTACAGCAATCAAATGAATAAGCGCGAGGTCGAGGCTTATATGAAGAGACAGGAGCGTGAGGATACAGGGAATAACGCGTTCGCGGCCGCATTCGCGAAACTGAAAGAACAGTAAAAAGATTCCTGTTTCAGACAAAACGCTTGATGTCTGAAGCAGGAATCTTTTATAGCCTACTCAATACTCCGGTAATCCGAACAAAAAACCACCGGGTTCGCGTCCATTCCGTACTTGCCGTTTTTTACGTTAACCACCGAATAGTCCAGCAGATTCAAATAATGCCCGTCGGGAACGAAGGTATCCGCCAGCCCGGACTGCCCTTTCAAGCTGAAAGAACCCTCAAGCCATTTATCGCCCATGACGTATCTGACAGTGGCGGTGTCCGTGCGGTTATTAGCGGTAATGTAGAAGGCTCCGTTGGATATGATGGGATTCTTTTTGATCTTATACAGATTGCGCGTAAGCCCGCTGAGATCCGGGCCGCCGGCCCAATCGACGGGATCTTTCGCGTTGAGGCCCGGCGCGCGCGCGCAGGATATTTCCTGACCCGCGTAAATCAGAGCGGCCCCCTTGGCGATGTATAAAAAGGCGGTCCAACCGCGTAAAACGGAATTATTGGAGACGACGGACTTTATTCTCTGTGTATGGTAGTTTTCCAGAAAATGCAGCTTGCAGTAGTTGTCAGGATAAATGGCGTCCTGACTTTCAATAGCTTTGGTAAAAGTACTCAATCGGATTTCGCCCTTAAGATACGCCTTGAAAACCTGATGGATCTGGTTGCTGAAGCACATATCGAAAACCTGAAATACCTCACCGTCGGAATAAGCGGCGAAACCCTTGGCCCTGTGCTCAATTATCAGCCACGATTCCAAGGTATCCGCGATCCACAGAAGACCGGGCTTGGTTTTTTCCAACGATTCCCTCGCCAGCACCCAAAAGTCCATCGGTATAAGCGGCGCCAGGTTGCAACTGAAACCGTCGGCGTATTCCGCCCATTGCCGAAGGGTTTCAATTTGATAATCCCATAGCGCGCTATTGCTATAATCCAGATCAAACACATCCGACCGTTGCAATGTGCGGTTAGCCATATTGCCTTGATGATCTCGGTAAAACCATTCAGGATGCTCTGATAAAAGTGCGCTGTCACGCGAAGTGTGGTTGAAAACTATTTCTATAACGAGCCGCATGCCGAGAGCGTGAATTTGATTTGCCAGATGCTTGAAACTCTCCCAATCCCCATATTCAGCCGACACCGCGCGGCTGTCTTTTATGGCGAATGGGCTGCCGTCCGAAGGGTAAAAGGGCAATAATAAGATAATATCCGTCCCCAACGCCTTTATGCGTTCCAGATCCGGTTCAATTGCGGCAAATGTGCCCTCCGCGGTATGGTTACGGACAAAAATTGAATAAATCACTTTACCGCGCAGATCCTTGCTGGTTGATTTCGCCATATCGCCCTCCTCAATATATGTATAATTGACATTATACCAGAGATTGTAAGATAAGGCAATTCTTTTTGATATTCTACGAATCCGCGCGAAAAACCCGGTTTCTGAAATCAGAAAACCGGGTCTCGTATTTATCCCTTAACCGCGCCCGACATGCTGTCCGTATAGAATCTCTGCGTCAGCAGGAACAGTATCGCAATGGGTATGGAAATCAGTATACAGCCCGCGAAGAAGCGGGTATAGTACTGCTCAATAAATTCCTGTTCCAACATCGTCCACAAACCAATCGCGATCGTGTAATAATCCCTGTTCTGCCCCAAAATAACCCTCGCGAAGATGTAATCCGTAAACGGGGCCATGAAACTTGTAATCAGCGTATAAACCGCGATTGGCATTGAAAGCGGCAATGTGACTTTCGTGAACACCTGCCATTTCGTGCAGCCATCCAGAAACGCCGCTTCATCCAGCGATTTGGGGATTGTATCGAAGAATCCCTTGGTTACATAGAACCCCAAGCCCGCGCCGCCCGAATACACCAGCACCAGAGCCACAAGACTGGTCGCGCCTGTCTCAAGGAATCCAAAGCCCTTTAAGATATAGTACACGGCAATCATAGACATGAAACCGGGAAACATACCCAGGATCAACGCCACGTTCATAAACGGCTGCCGCATCCTGAACCTCATGCGGCTTAGGGCGAATGACACGCATAATATAAAAAACGCGGACAGCACGCAACTGAAAATAGCGACAACCACTGTGTTCCCAAACCAGCGCGCGTAGTTCAGGCCGCCGGTTTCAATCGTAAACAGCCTCTGATAATTGGCTAAAGTGAATGCCTTGGGGATAATATAAGTTTTTTCGGCGCCCGACTCGGCGCGGAACGAGGTCAGTACCGCGAAAACTATCGGAAGGATCCAGATGCCGCCCAGGACAGCCAGTATCACGTGTACCAGGGAATTAACCCAAAATTTTCGTGATTTCATTTCTGGAATTCCTCCTCATTCTTGTACGATCCGGTCTGACGGTACGCGATCAACGACGTAACAGCCATCAGTACAAATACCAGTATACCGATAACCGACCCTAAGTTGTAGTCCTTATTGGTTATAGTCAGCTTATATAGCCATGTCACCAGCAAGTCGGTCTTACCCGCGTAATAATAGTCCAGCGATTCGGGGCCGCCTCCTGTTAACAGGTATATAACGTTAAAGTTATTTATATTTCCGGTAAACGCGGTAATCAGATACGGTGTCATAATAAACATCATATACGGCAGCGTTATCTTGAAGAAAGTAACAGCCGGGCTGGCGCCGTCCACCGTGGCCGCCTCGTATAGTTCCGCGGGAATATTCTGCAGAATGCCCGTTGTGGTTAACATAGTGTACGGTATACCGATCCAGATATTAACGATTATAATCATTATCTTCGCGCGGGTAGGATCGCCCCACCACACAACGGGGTTCTTTATTATTCCCAACTGCATCAGGAGTGTGTTGAACGGCCCGCTGTTGGCAAATATGGTACGCATGGTCAGCAGACTGACAAACGCGGGCAGCGCGATACTCAACACAAACACAAACCGCCAGAAGCTTTTCAGACGCGTCCCGTTACGGTTAATAATGATCGCCAGAATCATTCCGAGAATATAGTTGCTGAATGTCGCGAATACAGCCCATATAAGAGTCCACGCCAGCACGGGGAAAAACGTGCTGCCCAAACCGGTAGATCCGAATGAGAACATCGCCTTGAAATTCTCAAGACCCACCCATGTAAAGAGATTACCCGGCACCTGATGGTTCTTATCATAGTTCGTAAAGGCTATTAAGATCATGAAAACCAGCGGCACAACGGTAAAAACCAGGATACCGGTCACCGGCCAGGCCATCAGCAATTTGTACAGATTCGTGTCCAGCAGGGATTTGGCGTCGGTGGAGAAGTCGTCGGGTTTCCTGTTACGCTCCAGAGCTTTCTGCGCCACATACGCGCTGCGCACGCTGGAAGCCATTACGCAGAGAAACCCAAGCGTGATCAGTATGCTCACAACGCCGTACAAAAGTATCAGCATGGAGTTATCGCCCGGCATCGTCACATAAATGCCCTGCGCCTCGTCAAACACCGAAGACTGTGTCAGAGTGCCCAGCGTGCCCAGATTAGCGATGGCCTGGACGCCGAAAAACGCCATGTAAATAATGTATCCAAGTTCAGCGGCGATATACAGGGCAAACCTTACCGCTTGCCCCCTAAGCAGGTTCCCCAGGCCAAAAACCAACGCGGACAACCTTGTGATATTGTCGCCGTATTTAAACGCCTCAACGGTGAAAAAGCGTTCTCCCACAACTGTGGGCGGGGTTTTTGAGATATCTTTATTCATGGAACCCCACTCCCTCCTTTGGCTGGCAGTCAGTTATTCGGCTTTCAACGCCGCCACAAATGTATCCATTTTTGCCTGCGAGTTATCTTTGGTCAGCGTGCCGCTGTTAATTTCGGTGAACAGACCGGCCGCGTTGCTCCAATATTTGCTGCTGAAATTAGTGTTGGTTGGCTGCGCCACGGAAGCAATAGCGGCTTCCCGCACGATAACAGAAGCAACCGCGTCGGCTTTAACAGCTTCGCTTTCGCCTACCGTGTTATTGGTCGGCACCTGCGCCGTTTCCGCGAAACGCAATTCCTGCATGGCCTGGTCGCCTAAGAACGCCGCGAAAGCAACCGCTA
>JAISZF010000035.1 GCA_031269415.1 Clostridiales bacterium | reverse complement strand
ATGGATGCGGCGGATATCCCCGAAGGGGAGACCGACGAGCTGAACACGTCCGTTATTATAAAGTCCTCTTGCGCAGACTCAATTAACGGGTCGCTCTCCAGCGCTTGGATGAGTTCGTCTACCGACTCGGACGGCTGTAGCTCAAGAACCGCCTGTTTCTTTGACAGACGTCTCATTTTAATGTTGTTATCCTTTGAGGATTTACCTCGTTTTTTCGAGGCGTTTTTAACCGCGAGCTCCGCTTGCGGCTGATTCATCTTTGTAAACATCCGTGTGTTTTCGTAATAGTCACCCATAAATATTATTTTTTATTATTTTTTATTATTTTTTATTTGTTTTTTGTTTTATTTTGGTCTAAACTTCCTATGTGCCTTTCATTTGAGTCACCTCCGCTATTCCGAATATATTTTTTCCCTTTGTGTCCTTAATAATAACACACAGCGATTTTGGCTCGTCAATAGCTTTAATCAATTCAGCGATTGCACACGAATTTCCGTTTCAGCGTATTTCAGGAAATTCATCCCCAGCCTGATGAGCTGAAAGGCGGCGAAAATATATATAGTGCTGATAAACAAAACCGGTATTATGATACCGAAGGCGTTAATAATCACATTCAGTATAATCATCTGCTATCCTGTAAATTTGTCTTTGCGGCCGGAAGGTTTACGTACTAATCATTATCCGGTCGTACATAGCTTTTATTTTATTCTTCATAACGTTCCAATCACTCGCGTGGTTGACGTAATACAAGGGACACATCTTCCCGCACACATCATAATGTCTGTAGACATCTTTTAATGGATCCAGCTTATAGCGTTTGCATAGATCGGCAGCCAATTCGACCAAGCTGTCTATGGTGTGGCTGTTGAATTTGCCATCAATCGCGGGGTGGCAGCACTCTATTCCTATCAACCTGGAATTATTGGTTTTGGCCATTTCATTCCAAGCCAGCCCGTATGACTTGCCCGCGTGCACCGCGCGTTCGGTATCGGGCACACAGCGAAGGATTTCGCCGTTAAGCCCAATGATATAGTGCGCCGAAACCCCCGCGCCTCCAGAACCGTTTTCAAAATAATTCCTGTTCGCCAAGGCGCTGGAACCGGGATTCGCGACATAATGCACCACAACCCCTTTGGGAACCATACTTCTGCCGCTCCTGCCGTGTGATACACCCGGTGTTAACAAGCGATCTTCAATTTTCATTTGTCTCTTCCTCCTGGTTTTGTACTTTTGAACGCGCTTTTTTGGACAACGTTCATTCACATATTATGTGTATTATTCGGAATGGTTCCTATTTTTCAAATTAAAATATAAAAAGCCCTTATCTATTTATAGATAAGGGCTTGAATTCAGGATAAATTACTTCTGCTTATCACTCAGTTTATCTTCCGCCTTGCTGAGGAGCCGAGCCGCAAAGTCACGGCCGCCTACGCCGAACGCAATCGCGAAAGTCAGCGCGAGCGCTCCAATCAATATCAAAAATACGGTGTTTACGATAACCATGGCGAAACCGAGCTGATTCAGAATGATAAACCCGGTAAGAACCAGGATAGCGGATTTAGCCGCGAAGCCTGTTTTACCGCTGTTTGTGGATTCATCGATCACGGATTTCAGCCATGAGCCGAAGAGATAACCCACGATCAGGATCACGAACGCGAAGATCAGGGAAGGCAAATAGGATACTATCACCTCACCCACGTTCGACATGAAATCCAGGTTAAGGACGTTAAAAGCCTGCACCGTAAACAGGATTATTATTATAAACCTGACCGCTTCCGTTATAATCTTAACTAATGAGAATTTCTCGGCGTTATCCGCTTTTACAATCTTCTTAACCGCGTTATCGGTTCCTATGCTTGTCAACAATCCGGACAGAACGGAATAAACCAATTTGGCGATCATAATGCCTACGCCAATCAGGATAATCGCCACAAAGATATTGGGAATTATATTGAATATGGCGGTCAGCATCCCGATGGCGGGCTGGGAGATAGATGAAATCCGCAGCACGTCCAGCGCGGAAATAACAATAGGTATAAAAATGAGCGCAAAGACAATATTGCCTATTCCGACAGAGAATTTGGCGCTGTCCAAAGAGGTTTGCGCGCCCAGCTTCTCTTGAAGGCTGTCCAGCTTGGTTTTCTTCAGCAGCGCGGTAACAATCTGTTTGATGATCCTCGCCACAAAATAACCCACTGCCAGAATTACGGCGGCGCCTAATATTTGAGGTATGTACGAGAGCAGATTGGTCATCATGGAATTTATCGGGGCGATTACGGTTTCTAACCCAAGATGACCGAGTATTCCGGGCACAAACAGGATAAAGATAAGGACGGCGGCAAAATTCGCCAGGAATTTGAGCGAACTGCTGGTGGCCTCACTTAGACCGATTTTATCCAACTTTTCCTCAAACTTCAGTTTACCGCCCACTTTCAGGATGACGCCCCTTACCACCAACGCGACTACTATACCCAACAGAATGAGCAAAATCGATTGAAGCACCGTTGGGATAGAATTGATGATGGGATTCAGGATTTGCGTAATAAAACTCATACGTGCCATACTCCTTTCTGTAAATGCCAATCCGCGGCAAAGGAGGGGATCAGAAAAGCCGATAAGCGGCTTGTGCTTCTAATGGATCGATCCCCTTTCATTTTTATATTAACATAATTTGTATGGGGATTCAAGCAAAATAAATCCATTTTTGTCAAAGATTTCAGAAAGTTGTCTATTTAATGACCGAACGGACTCGCGGACTTCATCCGTGCCTTAAATTATCATTAGGATTCACATCGGGGTTGATTTTAGGAGAAGAAAGCGGTAAAATGTAATATATATGTTATTTTTATGTAATAGATCCTGGAAGGGCCGCCAAATACTACATTAGCGTATAAAAGAGGTATTTTATGATAGTCGCGGAAAACCTGACAAAGATATATGAAAACGGCGCGAAGGGCATAGACCATTTATCGCTTCGCATAGAAGACGGGGAATTTGTATTTGTGGTCGGAAGCAGCGGCTCAGGCAAGACGACGCTTGTTAAGCTGCTGCTGCGGGAGGTTACGCCAACCGAGGGTAAGCTCATCGTAAACGGCGACGACCTCAGCGCCCTTACCCGCGGCCAGATGCCGTTTTATCGCAGACGCATGGGCGTGGTATTTCAGGATTTCAGGCTGCTCACCAATAAGACAATATACGAGAACGTAGCGTTCGCCATGCAGATCGTGGGCGCGTCCAACCGCGATATCCGCCGCAGCGTACCGTCTGTTCTGGCTCTCGTCGGTCTGCAGCGCAAAGCCAAGGCTTACCCTGACCAACTGTCGGGGGGCGAGCAGCAGCGCACGGCTCTGGCGCGCGCCATTGTCAATAAACCCCCGCTCTTGCTTGCGGACGAGCCTACGGGTAACCTGGATCCCGATACCGCGTGGGATATTGTGACCTTACTGGAAGATATCAACGACAGGGGCACAACAGTGGTGGTGGCTACTCACGCCAAGGACATTGTGGATCAGATGAAGAAGAGGGTTATTACTCTGCGAAACGGAAATTTGGTACGCGATATCGAAAAAGGCGGGTATCGTGATGAATTTTAGAAGCTTCAGCTACACCATAATGGAAGCTTTCCGCGGCCTGATAAAAAACAGGCTGATGTCCGCCGCCTCCATCATAACGTTATCCTCCTGCCTCTTTATGGTTTCGATTTCTTTCTGCCTGGCCGTCAACCTCGATTACCTGCTTATTCAAATGGAGAGCATGATGAGTATTACAGTGTATCTGGAAGACGGTATGTCCACAGAAGAGGTTAACGATTTGATAGGGCGTGTCAATCAAATACCGTTCGTCACACAACTGGAGTTTATTTCGTCGGGGGAAGCGCTAGAACGCTTTAAAGTCGACCTCGAGGACTCGGCGCACATTCTGGACGGCTTGGATAAGGACAACCCACTGCCCAACTCTCTGGTTCTGGATATTGACAGCTTAAGCCATTGGGATTATGTTGAAAACAACCTGAACGAGCTTAAGGAATACGGCGTTGAAACCATTCAGCACGGGAGGCAGGCCGCCAACGCGCTGATGACGGTCAATAACCTGCTCAGGGTGGTAGGCGCGCTGGTTATAGCCGGGTTGGGCGTTATTTCCGTGGTGATTATTTTCAATACCATACGTATCGCCGTAAATACCCGCAAGACCGAGATTAACATTATGAAGTACGTAGGCGCAACCGACGCCTTTATCCGGGGTCCGTTCATTGTTGAGGGCATGATAATCGGTATATTCGGCGCCGTCATTCCGCTTGCCGGCGCGTACGCCCTATATAACCCCGTTAAGGATTTTTTGATTAATTCGCTGCCGGTAATAGATTTTTTGTTCCATAACCAGTCATATGTATTTTCACTGCTTACGCCTCTGCTATTCGCTGTGGGGGTGTTAATCGGCATAGTAGGCAGCACGATATCTATACGACGTTACTTGAACGTTTAAGGGGTAATTGAATGAGAATTGTTTATCGCTTGATATGCTGCGCCGCCGCCGTTTTGCTTTTTCCCGCCAGTATCAGCGCGGAATCTATAGACGACCTGAAAAAACGCCAGGAAGAGATTCAGAACGAGCAGAGCGCCGCGCAGCAGCAATTGGAGGTCACAACCAAGCAAAAGAATCAGACGGAAATAGAAATGGAGCAAATAGACGCGGAACTGACAAAGGCTACCGACGATCTGCTGCGCGTAACGGATCGCCTTAACCGAACAAGCGCCGAGCTGGATGTAATGGAGCTGGACCTGAAAGCGATCCAGGAGCATCGTGAAGAGCAGTATGAGCTGCTTAAACAGAGGCTCAATTTTATGTATAAGAACGGAAAAATCGGCTACCTGGACATTATATTTGAGGCTAAGAGTTTTCCGGATTTTATCAATAGGGTCGAATACATAAACCGTATCGCCAAGAATGATAAAACCTTGCTGAATAAACTCACCAGCACCGCTGTGCTTGCCGAGGAAACCTTTAACGAGATAGATAAGCAAAAGACCTCTTTGGAACAATTGGCGTCCGAGCGGGAGGATAAACAGGACGATCTTCAGGATACGCTGGCGCGTAAGCAGGAACTTTATAATAGGCTGGACAGCGACGAAAAATCTTATGAGGAAAAGATGGCCTCGCTTAAGGAGACCGAAGATGAAATAGTCGCGCTGATCAAACAGAAGGAGAAGGAAGCGGCCGAAGCCGCCGCCAGGCTGGCCGCGGCGGGAGGCGGGTACGCCAGCGCCACTATCAATACCTCACCGTATTCGGGCCGCATGCTTTGGCCCGTGCCCGGCAGGTATCTGATCAGCGACGTGTACCGCGTCAGGTACAATCCCGTAAACGGCCGGCGCGAGCAGCACGCGGGCGTGGATATACCCGCGCCGTACGGCACGTCTATCGTGGCCGCCGAAAGCGGGGTCGTGATCACCTCAAGCTGGAAGAGCGGATACGGATATACCGTTATTATTGACCACGGAAACGGGATCACGACGCTGTACGGTCATAATTCACGCCTTCTGGTCAGCGGGGGTCAGAGTGTGGGCAAAGGCGACTCCATCGCGCTTGCCGGGAGTACGGGCAACTCCACGGGTCCTCATTGCCATTTTGAGGTTCGTATTAATGGGTCGCCGGTTAATCCGCAATCGTATTTGAATTTTTAAATTTATCTAGAACAGGCGATCGTCTCCCGCG
>JAISZF010000093.1 GCA_031269415.1 Clostridiales bacterium | reverse complement strand
CTTAATCAGGTTGAACTTTAAAGAAGAATATAGGGTTCCTATGTTTTCCTATGTTTTTCATAACGGTTGCTTCGGGAAGGCGCGATAAAGACCGATATCCCGACTATTTTCATGAACCCGACGGAAGCGGAGGCGGTGAAACTCTTTACCAATACATACCTGGCGCTTAGGGTATCGTTTTTTAATGAACTGGATACCTACGCCGAGGTTCGCCGTTTGGATACCAAGGCCATAATTGAGGGCGTAGGGCTGGATCCGCGAATCGGTACGCATTACAATAACCCTTCGTTCGGGTACGGCGGTTACTGCCTGCCTAAAGATACCAAGCAGCTCTTGGCCAATTATAACGATGTGCCTAACAATATTATCGGAGCGATAGTGGAAGCCAACCGTACCCGCAAGGATTTTATCTCGGAACGCGTATTAACGCGCGCGGGTTTTCCCGGCAACCCCAACCCTGTTATAGGCGTTTACCGGCTTATAATGAAATCGGGGAGCGATAATTTCCGTCAATCTTCTATCCAGGGCATTATGAAACGTATCAAGGCGAAGGGCGTGGAGATTGTCATATACGAACCTTCCTTGCGGGAAGATAGTTTCTTCAACAGCCGCGTGATCCGCTCTCTGGAAGAGTTCAAGCGAATGTGCGACGTGATTATAGCGAACCGGTATAATTCCGAGATCGAGGATGTAATCGATAAGGTGTACACCCGCGATCTCTACTTACGCGATTAATCCATTTCAATCCACAATTTACAACAGCCGCAGCGTCCTATAAACCATAACCGCCAGTTCCCCGCGTGCCAGGATTAACGGGCTGTAAGACGCGTAGTTCTTAATTAATTCGTCCGAAAGCGAAACTGAACAAAATGTAATGGAAACCCTCGGCGGCCGCGTCTATGCCAAGTGATTTGGGCAGCCCGACTGTGACATACGCTGTTTGAGACGCGAATTCCCGGCGCTGTCCGACGGCGTTGTGTCCGTCGCGGCAAAAACCCGCGCCCGCAGGCATAAAACGCCTACGGAAACCGTACATATAAACCTGGAAATTTTACCCATACTTATACTCTCCCGTTAATCATCCGCGTAACTCAATAGCTTTGAAACCCGTCTGCCCGCGTCGGCCAGAATACCCAGCCGACTCTCAACCATCTCATCTGTCATACGGAAAATAGAGCCGGTTACGCTGATAGCGGCAACTATTTTTCTTGTGAAGTCACGCACCGGGACGGCTACGCACCGCGCGCCTTTCTCGCATTCCTCGTTGTCAAACGCGTATCCGCGCCTCCTGACATTATCCAATTCACGGAGCAGATCGGATTTACTTGTCAGGGTATTGTCCGTAAACCGCGGCAGTCCCTTCACGGCAATCTCACCGCGTCTTCGGCGAATTGAATAAGGTTTTCGGAACGGACACTTTATTTACGACTGGATGCGGTATTACACAAATCTGGTCCGGCCAACTGCAAAAAATCGACAAACCGCGTACTTATCTGCCCTCGGGTAATTCCATTGACGCTGTAAGGGAGTTTCCGGGTTGATTAAACGGCTCGCGGTTTTTCCGCGAGCCGTTTTCGATTCGGCGGCTATTAAACAGGCCCCAAATCGGAACTGAAAATCACGGGTATGATTTGATAAATAGGCGTGTAAGCGTTATAATGAGAAGGAAAATCAGGGGGGAATTCTATTGGCCGAGGAAAAAATTCAATGGCATACAGCCTTTTATCAAGGGCTTAGGATGGAGTTATACGACTACCTGAACATTCTGAAATTCGAGGCGGAGTATCAGCTTACCGCAGAATCATTACGAATGGATGTTTTGGTAATTAAAAAGCTGCCGGGGGCGCTGATTGACAAAAACATCGGTCGACTTTTTTTAGGGCATAACGTCATTGAATACAAATCACCGGAGGACAGCTTAAGTATAAGCGGCTATCACAAAGTTTTCGCGTACGCGCATTTATACGCGACCCAGGAGAATATTGATATTCGGGATATAACCATCACTTACGCCGTTACAAGGAGGCCCCGGGAAGTTTTCAAATATTTGAAAAGCAGAGGCGTAAACATACGCGCCGCGAGCGATGGAATATACCATATATCTGACGAGACTGTGCCGACTCAGATTGTTGTCAGCGGCGAACTCAGCAAAGAGGATAACCTGTGGCTGACGGCGTTAAGACATCATACCGAGGCGGCGACGGTTCTGCGGATATTTGAACACGAAAAACCGGACGTCGATATCGCGGCGTATCTGGCCGCGCTTTTGAACGCCAATGTGGATGTGTTGGAGGAGGTTTTTAAAATGTCAAGTATGCCACTGGAAAAAAAACTGGAGCAAATGGGTTTTGTGAATAAGGCTAAAGTGGATAAAGAATTGGCCCGGCAACTGAACGAGGAGCGGATAAGGCTGGTCCGGCAACTGAACGAGGAACGGATAGGGATGGTCCGGCAGCGGGAAGAGGAACGGATAGGATTGGCAAAGGCGATGCTGGCTGAAGGAACGCCGTCGCAAACCATCTCAAAATGGTTAAAAATGCCCATCGAGGATGTTACGCGTCTCGCGCTGGAAATAAAGACTCTGTCTGACGCCGACGCAGAAACACTGTGACTTTTGATACTGGAAATAATCCCCGCGAATCGATATCCGGGATATAACCATCACGGATGTGTTGGAGGAGTGATTGAAGTTAAAATGAGATTGATTAATCACGAGTATATCAGTTATTTAGCGCTGATTGCCCCGATTTTCTGCGCGGCGATAGCGCTTCGCGGCGGAAGATGGGTATTACGCTGCGGGGTGGACATAACCTGTATCATTATTATCGCGGCTTTCGGCGCCGACGTACCCGGTTCATGGATATTGACAGCCGCGCTGATTATTTCCATGGCAGGCGATTTCATGCTGTGCCATCGGGAGAGTAGCAACCAGCGATTTGTTTATGGAATTATTCTGTTTTTAGCCGCGCACGTTCTGTATTTAGTATTCTGCTGTATAAACGGAAGCGTGAATTGGGCGGTGTTCGTGGTTCTGCTCGCGGGTTATGGAATTCTTTATATCCGTTTATTGCTGCCGGCTATAGAAAGCAAGCCGCTGGCCGCCGCGGCGGCGGGTTATCTGCTGATTTCCTGCCTGTCGATGGGCGCGGCGGCGGGGCTTGGGCTGACGCGCCCGGCGGCTTGGCTGTTCGCGATCGGAATCGCCTCTCTGGTGTTTTCGGATTCGCTGATCGCCGTACGAGAATTCTTAAACAAGGGGCTGTTCTTGCATCGCTATATAATGATGCCTACATATTATGCCTCGCACATTCTGATAACAGCGGCGATTGTCTCGGCGGCGATAAACTAACCATTTTTAATCCCTTTGCCTTAGAGACGCCGCGATCCTGCGGGCAATAGCGGTTATAATCAGAACGATACCGGCGATCCTTATATATTGAATCATTCGGGAATCGCTTCCCGCTATCTCCATGATCTCGGTCAGCAGCGCCGCCGAGGTCAGAGCGGCGATTCCCGAATTATAAAGGTTATACCCCGCGCGGGAAATACCGCGCGTTTTTTTGCGCAAAACGGGACGAAGCCGAGCGGCGAGCAGGAAAACGGCGCTTCCGCCAAGAAGTGGATAAAGGAACATGAAATCCATGCTGTCGCTTCTCACGCCGTGCCCAAAGAGCGCGTAGACATTCGTGATCACAACGCAGAGTATGGAAACGGCAAGGTGCGCGGCGGCGGTCTTAACCGGCGAGCGTGGCTTCCGATCAGTACCCGATGTAAACAATATCGCTCACCTCGCGTTCGCTGATTCTCCTGCCGCTCGTAGTCGGATGGTTGACAATCTCACCGCGAAACACTCCACTTTCCTCACCCTCGTAACCATTAGTGTTGATTTCAGTGGATTGACGATTGCCTTTGTTCTCTTCCGGATTTATACTGTAGAGGGAAGGATGATTAATATGTCCATTCAAACCAATCATTTGCGTATCCGCTTGTTAATTACCTTTTTCAGTGTAGTGGGGATTTGCTTGGCAATGCTGGCATTTGTTTCCTGGCGGGCTATGGATAGGATTGAACGCGAACGCAGGCAAAGTTCGATTTTGTCCGAGGTTCGGCAGTTAAGCGAACAAATCACACAGGAATATATGTCGCTCTTGCACATATCGCAGCAAATGATTCCGCAAGGAAGCGTTGGCACGCACGTGAACGACTATTTAAACGCTGATACGCAATACGATCGTATCAGCGCGTCCCGTATGGCGGCGGAATCTATCGGGCTTACGTCGTTTACTAATCCCGGCACGGAATTAATCATGTACTTTTCAACCGCAAACGGAAAATACAAATACCTGTTTCAAACAATGAACCCAAAGGACGACTTTGACGAAACCCATTTGCCGCGCTTGTCCAGCACCTCAGCGGTTTCGCTTCAAACTGTTCACACAGCCGTCAGTCGAATCAGTACGCACCCGGTTATTTCCCTGACTCGAGACGTGGAGTTTATTGACGATATTCGGAGAACCATTTATATAGAAGCGCGCCTGAACCTTACGGATATTCTAAAGCAGCTTTCGGAAACGCAAAATATACCATATTCGCTTATACAGGTTGACCGTGATAATATAGTTCGCTACAGTACAATTGATACATACCCGATTAATTCTGTGTTCAGCTTTGCGTCGGAAGACGCGGCAGTTCCGGATATAGGGCAGCAAGACGATTATTTGTGGGCTAGGTCGGACTATTCGCTTGGCTTCCGGAACGTCGTGCTTGTTCCCAAAACCGCTCTGAATCAAGAACTCGGTATTTGGCTGCGTGATACGTTTGTGATTGCCGCTGTTGCCGTCTTACTGATTCTCGTACTATCATTGCAACTGTATAAACAAGTGACAGTCTTGCTCGCGAGGGTCTACAAGCAGGAGCGGGAAAAACGGCAATTGGAACTTGATAAACTATACGCTCAAATCAATCCGCATTTTATTTTGAACGCGCTCAATTCCGCGCATTGGATGTCTTTGTCGCATGACAGAAAGGATATAGCTCATTACCTGTCCCGTCTAAATTATCTTTTGGGCTATACCTTGGGAAAGACCGAACAGAAAACAACAATACACACAGAAATTCAATTATTGAGCGCCTACATAGAATTGCAAAAAGAACGCAATAACTTCAGCGCGTGGATAGATGTGGCACAGGGCGACTATTTAGATCACCCTTGCGCCCGCCTCATCTTACAGCCCATCGCGGAAAACGCCATTTGCCATAATGTAAATGACGGCGGCAATCTCTGGGTAACCGTTCGGGAACTGAAGGATGGAACGGCGCAAATTGTGATCAAAGATGACGGCCCCGGTTTTGAGGGCGAGGTTAAGCCCGGTATCGGATTGCGGTATGTATATTTCACCCTTGACAGCTATTATAACGGAAAAGCTAAGCTTAAAATTGAAAGCTCCGTCGGAAAGGGAACCTCCGTTACCCTGAACCTTCCCAAATTATAGAATCAGGTGATTGCGTGATACGCGTATTACTGATTGACGATGACAAATTAGCCAGAGAAGGCCTGCAATCCATAGTAGACTGGGCAAGCTGCGGGATGGCTGTCGCGGGTTTCGCCGCGAACGGCGCGAAAGCCTTAGAGTTTTTAGCGGAAGACGCGGTGGATCTGGCGGTCGTGGATTTGTCCATGCCGGTAATGGATGGGCTGGCGTTTATGAAGGAAAGTAAGCGCCTATATCCTCAATTGCAATACGTTGTTTTATCTTTTCACGAGGAATTTGAAAATGTGCAGGCGGCGCTTAGATTTGGAGCCATTGACTATATCTCTAAAATGCGTCTGGAACAAGACGACTGCACTGCCGTATTCAAACGGGTCGCCGGTATAATAACGCGTGACGCGCTTACGATCTCTTCCGATTCCGCGAATGAATGGGAAGAATATATCCGTTCGGCGCTTACATTTCAATGGCTCTATCTCTCTGACGGGCTGAGGAAACTGTTGGACGCGTTGCTGCTGTTCAGTCTTTCCACGCGTCGCGTGGAGCATTTTTTAGTACGCTTGCGTGAGACAGGTGAAAAGCGTTTCAATAACGATATCCCGCTTGTCCCAATTTTAGCGAATATTCAACAAGGCTGCGCGTGGCTGGGTGATCTGCGATCCTACCTTAACCATGAAGCGGAAATGGAACGCGCGTCCCTCAATTCATTTACCAACGAGATGTATATATTGCGCGCTGTCCTCTACATGTGGGAGCATTTGCGCGAAGCGCTCTCTTTGCGGGATGTGGCGAATTATATCAACATGAGCCGCAGCTATTTCGCCGCCAACCTAAAGTCTGTAACGGGAAAAACCTTTAACGCCCTCCTGCGCTATGAACGCGTCGAATGCGCAAAATCGCTTTTGTGGAAAGGCATGTCGCCGCACCTCGTGGCGTCAGCAGTTGGATACGAAGACGCAAGTTATTTTTCCAGGATTTTTGTTCAACATACTGGGGTTACACCGATCGATTACGCTAAGAAGCGTTAATATAAATAGATGATCGTCTAAAATAGAGCAGACGATCGTCTATTTCTTTTTTACTAACCTCATGCTATATTATGAATGTTCCATTATTCAAATTCACAATATTACGCGGGCAAATTAAGATTAGGGAGGGCATTTATGAAAAAATTCTTAGGAATGGCGGCTGTTGTTTCTCTTCTATTGACATCCGTTGCCGGATGCGGTTCCAGCGGAAGTCAAGGCGTCGCTACGGATGCGCCGGTTTCGTCCAGCAGTGAGAGCGCCAAAACGGATACGACAGAAGCCGAATCGGCGGTTGAGGCACAACCCGCCGGGGATTTGGCGTTTCGCAAATTTGACGCTCCTTTGGACGTCCATATCGGCATGTCGGTTTCTCCGACAGACAGCACGCTCCCGTCGGGAGATACCGCGCAAGATAACCAATACACCCGTTATCTGCGTGACAATTACAACATCAATGTTATAGTCGACTGGACGGCGGCGGACGGCAACGACTACAATCAAAAAGTATCCTTGGCGATCGCGTCGGATTCTTTGCCGGACGGTTTGGTATCCAAAAATGAAAGTTACATGAAAAAAGCCGCAAAGTCTAACATGCTGTATGACATCACGGATCTATTTCAGCAATACGCGTCCGAGCAGGTAAAGGGCATTATGGATTCGACGGACGGGCGAGCCATGGAAAGTGTCAGCTATAATGGCAGAATGATTGCTTTGCCGAACATCACGGTAGACACGGACGGCGTACATATATTATTCGCGCGCAAAGATTGGTTGGATAAATACAACTTGGGCATCCCGAAAACTCTGGACGACGTAGAAGCCGCCGCGCGAGTATTCAAACAGGAAAAACCCGCCGGCGACGCCACGGTTCCCCTGACCGGGCCGGACAAAAACGGTCGGTTGTACTGCACTTTCCTTGAATCCTCTAATAATCAGCACGGTTTTGACCCAGTTTTCGGCGCGTATGACGCGTATCCGGGTTACTGGCTGGATAACGGCGACGGCACAATCTCGTACGGTACGCTCAGCGACAACACACGATCCGCGCTGGAGCGTTTGGCAAGCTGGTACAAAGAAGGCATCATTGATCCTGAGATGGGTACGCGTGATTCCTCAGGTGAATTGGTTAACGCCAATCAGGTTGGTTTGTACTTCGGCCCGTGGTGGTCGCTTGGCTACGGCAACAACGACTCCTTTGTCAACGACCCGACCGCGAACTATCAGGCTTACCCCATTTTTGACAGCGAAGGCCAATGGAACACGCATATGAAAGCCGTTGGTACGGAATCATGCTTAATCAGCGCCAAAGCCTCCGAGGATACCGCGGCGGCCCTCATCATCATGTACAACGCGCTTGTACGCGACGAAGGAATTTTTGACACCTCCGTGGCGATTGGCTGGTATCCTTTGCGGGTTGTCGCCGCTCCGGCTGACGAGTGCGAGTATGAAGCCGTTGAACTCACAAAAGTGCTTAAAGGCGAGGCTGATCCGGAAGATTACAGCGATCCGATGCTGATTTACAAAAACCTCTACCAGGACGCGTTGGTAGTTAAGTCTGTCATACCGGGTTTTGAAGAAGGCCGTGACTTAAATATCGGCGATTTCAACCAGGAAGACCGCGGCAAATTCAATCGGATGTACGCCATCTTCGTCGGGGATCGTCCGTTTACCCAAACCAAAATCGACAAGGCCGTCTATAGCGTTACCTACAGTTTGACAGACACCATGGAAAAGAAATGGTCTAATCTTAAGAAGATGGAAGATGAAACCATGTTGAAAATTATTACCGGGCAAGCTGATGTAAGTGCCTTTGATCAATTCAAAACCGATTGGCTTGCTCAAGGCGGTCAGGAAATACTCGACGAACTCGCCGGGCTTCAGGAATGATTTTGACTGTGGGGAAACTTTTTTAAAAAGTTTCCCCATACCCATTTATATAGAAAGAAGGTGTTTAAGTGAGGAAGAATCGAAGGCTCACGGCGGAATTTCATTACACTCTGATGATAGCGCCGGGACTGATTTGGCTGATTTTATTTAGTTTGGTTCCGATGGTTGGCATTGTTATGGCATTTCAAGATTTTACTCCGGGGCTTGGATATTGGAAATCCGAATGGGTTGGCTTAGAAAATTTCAAATATTTGTTCTCAATGGGCGATTCCAGGCAGGTTATGATCAACACCCTTGTCATCGCCTTCGTGAAGATGATACTGCATTTGATATTTCCATTGATTTTCGCGCTTCTGTTAAACGAGGTAAGGCTCGCGCGCTATAAAAAATTGATCCAAACGATTGTCTATTTACCTCACTTTTTATCGTGGGTTATCCTGGCGAGCATCATTCTGAATATTTTCGGATATACAGGCGTGATAAATAATATTGGCGGGCTTTTTGGCAAAGAGCCGGTTGTTTTTATGAATGACGCGTCTATTTTCCGGCAATTGATCGTCGGAACGGACGTTTGGAAAGAATTCGGGTATAACGCCGTTATTTTCCTGGCGGCGCTTACGGGGATCAACCCGAATTTGTATGAAGCCGCCGCTATTGACGGCGCGAATCGGATGCGATCGGTTTGGCACATTACACTGCCGGGTATTATGGGAACGGTTATTCTGGTCGGCGTACTGGGACTGGGGAATATATTAAACGCCGGATTCGATCAAGTATTTAATATGTATAATCCTATGGTTTATTCCACAGGCGACATTTTAGACACATGGGTATACCGCATGGGTTTGCTGGATCTGCAATTTTCTCTTGCCACAACCGCGGGATTGTTAAAATCCGTGGTCAGTTTCGTTTTGATTGTTTTTTCATATGTGACGGCCTATAAAGTCGCCGATTATCGGATCTTTTAGGGGGAGGGCGGTGAAGCGATGATTCAGACAAAAACACTGGGAGCGCGCGTATTTGACGTATTCAACGTGATCTTGATGGGCATACTTGCCTTTAGCTGCCTGTATCCATTGTGGTACGCGCTCTGTCTTTCTATCTCAGATAAAGCGGCCGCGAACGCTGGTCTGGTCACTATTTATCCGATCGGTTTTTCTCTGGCCTCATATCAAGAGATTATGGGCGATATGAAGTTCTTTAATTCCTTTTGGATTTCAATACAGCGAACGGTTCTCGGCACGGTTATTACGCTGCTGCTAATCATTATGATGGCGTATCCGCTCGCGAAAACGAACGCGGAATATAGAGTCCGCAATAAATTAATGTGGTTGGTTATATTTTGCATGGTCTTTAACGGCGGGACGATTCCATGGTACATCACCGTTAAAAACTACGGCTTGATCGATTCGATTTGGGGATTGGTGCTGGCTGGCAGTTTGCCGGTTTTCAACCTAATCCTGATGATGAACTTTTTCAGAAACTTGCCGAAGGATTTGGAAGAAGCCGCCGTAGTGGACGGCGCGGGCCCGTGGCGCATTTTGTTTGGGATTGTG
>JAISZF010000256.1 GCA_031269415.1 Clostridiales bacterium | reverse complement strand
CAATATGTGGCTTACCGTTTAAACGCCGCGACGGTAAAACAGGCCAGAACACTGGCAAAAACAGTAAAAACCAAATTGGAAATCTTCAAAAGCCGGATCGATAGATTCAGCGACGCGATTGTTACATGGCGCAACAGGCTTCAGGTGGATTATCAGGACGTCTGCAAGCCGCAGCCGCTTAACGGGCATGTGGTCATGCAAAACGCGGTCGCGACCCTCGCGGAGAGCCTGAAATTGAATTCGTCCATAGACTACGAGCAGGTTATGGCCTATCTGCGCGGCACATATGAGGAATGGCTCTCGGCAACGGACGACAATCCGCTGCGGGAAACATATAAATCGGCCATTGAGGACGGTCTGCGCGCCGCTTATTATTCACGGTTGGGCACAAAGAACGTTATTAACGAATTCATTCTGGAAGAGGAAACAAAGGCCCAGCAGCCCGGCGCGGATCCGCAGGAGGCGCATAACCCCGGTAAGAGTACTGTCGCCCGTGTGGATGCCATGTCTAAACTGTATATCAGTATGACCATTACGGATCCGCTGGCTATTACCGATTCCGAGCTTACGGAAGCAAAATGGTTCTTTTATCCGAACGGGAAGAACGCCGGTTCCAATAACATTTCCAACCAGTTCGCGCAGATTCTGCGCAGCTTGGCGATTGTGAGAAACTGGACCGAACAGAGCCATGACAGTTTTGACGCGTATACCATCATGTTTTTAGAAGAAAAGGGCTGTTTCGCCGTCAGATACCTGGATCTCCTCACGGATCGGCAGATGAACGAGGCGTTGGATCAAATTACCCAGAGCGACAACGTGCCCAATACATATTTGGCGCGTATGGATGTGGATTTCCTGCCGCTTAAGATGATCAGCGGGGAACGTTTGGACGAGCTTAAGGTCGCGCTGCTGGTATCCGTTATATCCGGCGCTCTGCAGCCTGACGAAACCAGCTTTGTTTACCGTGACAAGCGCGCCGCTAAGAGCATATTCAGCAGAACATACAGGTCGATCCGACTGCCGCGGCTGTATAAGAGCGCTATCTACAGGCTGCAGAAAGAGCCGCGGGAAACGCTGAACACGCTTAAAGCGTACAACGATAAATATATAGCCGAGAACCAGACGGAATTCCTGCTGAATCTGCACGGGTTTATAGCGGACCCGTCGCCCTCCATACTGCTCAATAACCCGGATGTGGACAAGCGCGACATGGAACGGCTGCTGGTCGAGGAGTTTTTAAAACCAAGGCCGGTTCTGTTTGACGCTTGGAACGAAACATTCCCGGACGACCCGCTGGAACACGCCTCGTTCAATTTTGAGTATGTCGGCAAGGGCGAACGGGAAGGGTATATCAATCAAGGCTTTTATTGCAAGGTCTGCCACCAGTTTATAAAAGACGCCGTCACATTGGACGGCTCGCCGGATTTCAGTAAGATTCCCGAACTAAAGCGGCAGCACAGTTCTTGCAACAGATAGGAGACGAAGGGTATGCCTTGCTGGAAGTGCGGTTACACAACCCCGATGATGAACGCGTATAAATATTGTACGGAATGCGGAGCGCGCCTGGTTCAGGAATGTATGTACTGCCATAAGGACATACCCGTTCAGGCCGGTGAATGCCCGCATTGCGGACGGGCTTTACTGCGCTGCCGCGAGCATTATATATTATACGAATTGGAGCGGACGCGCTGCGAAGTGCCCGGATGCGAGGAAAAGCTTGTATATGAGAGCGATGTGTTCCTGCCGCACGGGGCGGCTTTGAACAGGGTAAATGTCGTAAATATAAACCGGCGTGTCAGCCGAATAATCTGCTCGCCGGTTAACGCCGCCATTTCGCCGGTTATCACCAATAATACTTGCGGTTATTTCTGGAAGGCGGGGCGCGGTCAGAGTAAACTCTGCTGCTTTGATTTTGCCAAAGGCGCTTATCTTTGGCCGGAAGACGCGTGCCCGACCGCGGATTTATCTGTCAGGGGCGACGGGATTCTGAATTTTGAGCTTGCGGGCATACATCTGATTACCAGTTTGGCCGACAGGGTGTTAATAAATCTGCTGAACGACGGGAAGCCCGTCGCGTCCGTACCTGTGGCGGACGCGGAATACCGCGCGTGGATGGCGGATAGACGTCTGTTTGTTCTGTCGCGGGGGCAAGGATTGGCTTATTATGATCCACCGTATAAAACGCCTGAACCTTGCGGGATTCCCGCTATGCGCGCGGAAACAGAAACGGAGCCGGTTTTGCCCGCGATTGACGGCGGCCGAGCCTTTTTTGTGAATTTTGACGGCTCATTAACCATGCTTAATCCGGATCGCGAGGCGAGCGTGTTATTCACGCCGCGGGGCGGCGCTAAAATAGGCTATCTGGCGGTTAACGACGGTTATGTGATATTTTCAGCGCTTGTGGGGTTGAACAATGGAGAGAGCGTATACGAGCTGCGCCGGCTGGATCCTGAAAGCTTGGAAGAAAGCGTCATTGTGGAGAACGTGCATCTGGCGTGCGCCAAATTCGCGGTCCATGACGGCGGGGTATTTACCTGCGAGCGCGTAACCGGCGGAGAACTCTATTTTTATGAGTACCCGCTCTCCGGAGGTTTCACCGTGAAACCCTTTTCGCGCAGATGGCGTATCTCCAAGGCGTCGGATATTTATGACTTTTTTTGCGCTGTCCGCGGCGGGGATGTGAATTTTTTTTACATCTCCCGCAACATCAGCTATAATATGATTGAGGTGTATTGCATGAGCAGCTCGGGAATGGGCGAACGGCTGAAGCCTATGAGCAGCGACTCGCGGTGCGCTATGTTCAGTGTGTATAACCATGTGATATTGACGGATCAGAACAACGGGCAGTTATTTGACGTTAAGACGCTGTAAGTCGGGGGAGGGCTTATGAGACGATTTTTATGTATTCTGCTGGCGGTATGCTGCCTTTACCCGCGCCCGGTTTACGGCGCGGAAACAGAGATCCCCGACGCTGTTCCAGTGGAAATCGAAGGCTCGAAAGGGTTCAGCGACATATGCCAGCAGATGCTGGGGTATGTAACGGGGCTGGACTGCCGCAACGCCCATTTTTACATCTTGATGGACGTGTCCGGAAGTACCAAGGCAAACGGCGTTTCAGACAGTTTCGCGAGGTTTTATGACTTTCTGAATACAAGTTTTTTCTACGCGGGCGATAAGTTTTCATACATCCCCTTCGCTTTGGACGTAGATTGGTCCATGCGGAAGGATTACGACTATGATCCCGAAAGAAACCCGATTATTTCCGCGGGAAACCTGACGGACGACATGGGTACGGACTGGTATAAGCCCATCTTTTTGCTGCTGCGCCAGATAGAGGAAGAAAATCTGAAGACGGAAATGCCCGTTGTCATCTTGCACTTGAGCGATCGCGCGGATAATGACGACCCCCGGCCCGACGCTTATTTGAGAAACGATTTCTACCCCAAGGCGGATCCGGGCGGGTGGCGCGAATGGGAACGGCTTCAGCACGTATTTAACGTTAACGACCGCACGCTGAGGTTTACCGCGACGGCGAACGAATCCGGCGAACACGCGGAATCGTTTCATCTGGCGGTATGGTATGCGGACAATATCGGCGATTTTGAAATCAACCGGAAACTCAACCGCGAGCGTGGTATTGAGGGCGAAGAGGTTATGCTGGCGGCTCAGCAGGATACCCAGGAGGTCACCTTCAGGATGCGCCAGAAGCCGGGCACAGCGGGTTACAATCTCTACATAGCCGACAGCCGCGACGCCTTGACGGTCGCTTTGAATGACAGCGCCGCGAGCGATAAGGAACATGCCATACTGTATGAGAATATCAAATATGAGGACAACCCCATTGTACCGGATATTAAGGAGTATAAGATATTAAACACCGATTTGCTGCAGATCTTCCCGGACGCGGAGAAAAACAGCTTGTTTTATTCCGTCCGTGAGATCGACGCCAATTACGGCGAATCGCAGATGAGGTTCGTCCGCGAACTGCCGCCGCTTATCGTGGAAATCAACATTACGTCCATTCTAATGGTGTTCGGGCTGCTTGCCCTGCTGGCGGCGGTGTTGCTGAGCTTTCAGCGTATCAACTGCGTTCTTGTTTTAAACGGCGATCAGAAATTTCTGCTGTCCGGGGGTAAGGCGGTATATCTGAAATGTATGCGCGCGCCCGCGCCGCGCAATGTACAGGCGTTCAAAACCTACCCTTCGCCCTTTGACAACAAGAATATCGCCAAGCTGGACCTCAGCCCCAAAATGTTTATCCCGCTGTTCAAGCTGAACGTTCATGTCTCGCGGATCAAGGAAGGCGCGGATCTCACGGGTCCGCCCGTGCTGCGGGAAGGCAGGAATAAGTTCACGGCGTCTGTTGACGAGAGCCGGTTGGAGTTTACTGTGGATAAAAAGGATTTGATTAAGAAGAATTTCGGCAAGCTCATTACATTTTCCATATTCTTATTGGCCGGGGCTGTTTTGATGATCGCCTCGCTGGCGTTATAAATGAAGCCCGCGCTTTTTTCAAAGCGCGGGCTCGGCCCAGTGCGCTGTCAGCGCGATCGTATTCAGCAGAATCGGGCGCTGTTTAAAAGTATCTATATTCTTGCGGATAGCATCCGGTGGATTTTCATAAGAACACATTTGAACATCGTCTATAATCAGACCGGCAGTGTGGACCACTTTGCATAACGTATATGGAGTAAACCAGTAGCAGTGGTCGTAATTGACCACTTCTTTCCCGTCTGTAAGCAATTGATTAAGCGAATAAGCTAAGGCGTTTGGAACGGTAATAATAATTCCCCTGATATTTTTGCCGTAACATTCGCCAATCTTCATTAAAAATAGCACAGGATTGCCAATATGCTCCAATACGTCCGCCATCACCAGCCAATCCCAGTCAGCGACCTCTATCTCGGAAATTCCAGGGCGGGTTATATCCGCCACCAATACGTTGTCTATACCCCGCTTTTGTACATGAGCCGCCGCTTCCGCGTTGATATCCACGCCAAGGCATTTTGCCGCGACATATGTGAGCTGGCGGTGCGGATAAATACCAGCGTCTATTCTGCGGTCGATCAATTGAGGATGATCCGTACAGCCAAGGTGAATCACGTTTTTTTCCGCGCAAAGGCTGTAAATCAGATTCGGGCGAATTTTGATCCTGTCAATGGGCGGAAAATAAAATTCGGCGTAGATGGAATCTATTAGCCCTTTTCCGTCTAAAGCGTCCATTACTGTCTTATCCAGCATCTAAAGTTCCTCCGATCAATCCTTCACCGCTGTTTTGAGGGATACGTAATAAAACCACATGACTTCCGAGCCTGATTCAATTTTTTGGCATATGATATCCAATGCGCCGATTTCTTCTCTTATTGAGCCGAAGAGGTCATTGGGTTCTCCCGGGGAAATGACGATAATTCCTTTGGCGGATTTTTCACTTAACGCCTTCAGCAGACGCTGCCCTGTTTCAATATCCAGCCTTTCGTATAAATCCGCTATAAGAATAAAGTCGTATTTATTCAGCAGGCTTGGGTGATCAAGGCTCTCGATAGGGAGCAGCCTGTCGTATGGCCGACTGTCCATAGGTATAACGCCTTCGGAGATATCTACGCGGTCTAACTGGATCGCCTCGCCAGAATCAAATAGTCTATGCTGACAGTCCCGGATCAATCTTCCATACCTAGAGCCAGACATACTGATCTCCAATACTGTTTTAGGTTGTTTGCGCAGGACGACCCGTTCCGTTACGGCCGCGGTATAATAGAATTCCTCACACATGGCTTCATCATTGCTTTCTGTCTATATTTGCGAATAGTGTATCATACGACCGCTAACAGTGCTATAGCATATTTTTCCAGACCCGTTGATTGACGCGGGCTATAACTTCTGCTATAATCCGCACTGAAAGAGTCGGGGTGCGAGGAGGTTTGAAGCTTGATTACACGTTATGAACTTTCAGAAATACTTAGTGCTTTCGCGGATAATTTGCGATACTTATTTGGGCACACTTTGAAGAGTGTAATCCTATTCGGCTCTTACGCGAGAGGCGACTTTGATGATGAATCAGATATAGACGTATTGGTGCTTGTTGATATTGAAAAAGAAGAGCTATACAAATACCGCGCCAGTATTTCTCGAATTGCGGAGAAATGCGATTGGGATTACGACAGCCTTATTTCGCCATTGCTTAAAAGCTATAAGGAGTACTTAGAGTATCAGGGCGTATCCGGCCTATATAAAACCATTACGCGCGAGGGGGTTCCCATATATGCCGAAGGATTATAGCAAAGATCTCATTAACTATAGGCTGGAAAGGGCGGCGGAGTGTTTGAGAGACGCGCGGGACGACCTCGGCGCGGATAGCCTTTACTCTGCGGCAAACAGGATTTATTACGCCGTTTTCCAATCCATGCGCGCCGCACTTGCCCGCGACGGCGTTGATTTCAGCAAACATTCAGGTGTGATCGCGTATTTTCGCAAGCAGTACATTAAAACCGGATTAATCGCCAAGGAATATTCCGACTTAATAAGAAACGCCGAGTCCATCCGCTCAGAATCTGATTACAGTGATTTTTTCACGCCGGAGAAGGAAGAATTGGAATGGCTGATGAAAAACGCGCAAGAGTTTTGGAATGCAATAAAAACCATTGTCGCGCAATCCGAAAACGGTAACACAAATGAGTAAAAGTCACATAGAGATAAAAAAGCCGTGAGAACCCAGTAATACTGGATTTTCACGGCTTCTTTGTGTTTTGGTAAAGTGGTTTCGTGAACATCACAAATCACTTTGGAATCAACTTTCTCCGTCGATTCAGCGTAACAGGCCAAAGCCTTTACGGATTTTGCTATGCCTAAAAAACAAGGGGTCTGTTTCAAACAGCCGCCGTACTTCTGTACACCCTTGCCTGTCCAGATGCTGGGAATGCCGCGTTCAAAAGGCTGAAAGTCAAGAATCCACTTCAAAGCGTTCCGCGCGGAATCCAGTTCGGCAATCATTCGCATGGCTGCCTAGAAGCAGGGTCTTTGCCTCGTCATAAGTAGTTCGCGTACAAATTGGCGGTTTCATCTTTGATTTTTTTCAGACCGCTTCCGCGACGCTCAATGAAATCAAGGCGATGGAACATCTCGGCAATGATTGGGTTTCTTCGCGTAGACGGCACTTTTTCTATATATGTCAACTTGGTTGGCCGCACAATTAATTAAAACGGAAAAAACGGCAAACTTTTGTCCGCCGTTTCATCGTACGCTGTGGCAAGCGTCGAGTTGCTCTCCAGCAGAGCCCTGTTTACGCCACACAATAATTATTGCCTGGTTTACCGATCCCTGTTCATAAACCACTGATTTATATCCGAATAAATGTTAAACATAACCGGATGCTTATCACCCAAAATCCTCCTATCGGAAAGCATGGCCGACTTGCGGAACACCAGGCTGACGCAGGGCAGTTCCTTCGCGATGTGTTTCTGCAGGTCGCTGACGGCTTTTTGATATGCGACGCCGCCCGCTGAGGCGAACGCGGAGGCGAGTAAGGCGTTCATAGTCTCGTCCTTATATGAGAACATATTCTCCGCGCCGTTTGCCGAACCGAACGCGAAACTCAAATCGGGCGCTGCCGAGAGATTGAACCCTCCGATGAATATGTCAAAGTCTTTTCCGTTCAGCTTATTGACATATTCGTCATACTGGAGCGATTCTACCGTCGTACCGACGCCTATTTTACCGAGGTTCTCGCTGAGTATGCCAGCTATCTTCACTCGCTCGTCGTTTTCACTGTTTACAAGGATCCGCAGCGCAGCCGCGTTGTTATACCCGGCGCTTTTAAACAGATTTTCCGCCAGGCTCAAATCAAACCCGTACTGCGCCACCTCCGGCTCGAACAGCCAGGAATCGGGGTTTACCGGCGTATAAGCCCGCGACGCGTGCTCCAGATATATGTCGGTGATCATATCGGGAATGCTGACGGCGCTCGCGACCGCCTCGCGTACCTCCGGTTTCGCCAGAATTTCGTTATTGAAATTAAATCCTATAAAATCGAAGTACATAGTCGAGTATTCGTCTATATTTGTATCCGTATTATTGCGGTAACGCCCCCACTGCGCCAATTCAGCGGACACCACGTCTATAAGGCGCTGTTCAAACGCGTTGAGCTCAGACTGCTGATCAGGCACAATCACCGCCTCCACAGACGCGAAGTAGGGGCTTTTTCTGTATGTATCTGGGTTGAAATTCAGTTTCATCTGCTTCATGCTCGTATATGAGTCAAATACAAACAGGCCGTTTCCCACAGGCGTCATATTAATATCCCCTGAGGGATCCGTCTGATTCTCATAATAGTGTTTCGGGATTATCGGGAAACAGAATTCGTAAGCCATGCCGCTGTATGGCTGCAGAAACTGAAGCTTTACCTTCTTTTCGTCAAGTATGGTATACGCGGCGGAGATATTCCGGACAGAGCTTTTATATACAACGGTATCCGGAGCGTTTCGCAGCGTTTCCAATGAGAATACAATATCGTCCGAGGTAATCGCCAACCCGTCGCTCCACTTAAGCCCTTCGCGGAGTGTGACGGTGACGCTCATGCCGTCCGACGCGAAATTGAAGCTGGCAAGGTTCGGTACAGGCGTGAAGCTACTGTCCTGCGTCACCAAGGGTTCAAACAACAGTTTTAAAACTGAGTCGACCGAGGCGTCCTCGTTTAACAGCGGGTTAAGGGTTTTGGGCGGGCGCATGGGTACTCTCAGCGTTCCGCCGTTAACGGGCGTTATCGGTTCCGGCGTGTCCGACAGTTCCGCGCTGACGGACGGTTGAGGCGTCGGATCGGCCTGATTGTTCAAATTAAAGCAGCCGGTCAGCATGAGAAGGGCGGCCGCGCATATTAATAGACGTTTCATTAATTTTCTCCAAAAAGTTTTTTTGAGCCTTTATTATGAAGAATAAAATCGTAGATCAGTTTGTTTACGCGCACACGCCTTACGTAATCGCGTGTTTCTTTAAACGGTATATTGTCCAGATTTTTGCCGTCGGCGGAATACATCGGATTCTTTAGCCATTTGTCCACGTTTCCGCTGCCGGCGTTATACGCTGCCACCGCTGAATCCACGCTCTCATAACGATTGAGCAGCCACGACAAATACCGGCATCCAATGGAGATATTAAGCGAAGGTTCAAAGATCTCGTCGAAACTATAGTCCGGCAAGCCCATCTGCTCGGCCATCCAATCACCGGTACTCTCGGTTATTTGCATCAGACCGCTCGCGCCCTTGCGCGATACGGCTTCTTCCGCGAACTTGCTTTCAGCGTGGATAACCGCGCAGATCAAGGCGGGATCCAGCCCGTAAATATCCGTATTTTTTACGATTATGTCGAGATATTTAAGCGGATACCTGAAACTGAACACGCTTATAACCAACACAGCCAGGATTATGACAGCTATAATACGAAAGAACAATACTTTTAAACCGCTTAGCTTAACAGCAATAAACATTCCATCACCTAACAGCCGCGGCTGCCGCGCGCGTTTTATATTCCAAGTCTTCTATGCTGCCGGTATTCTCAATAATTTTCACGTGAGTATCGCCAATATCCGTGACGAGCCTGTTATAGAGCCACTCTTCCGATGGCTGCCCGGAGAGCCTCAGCCGGGCGCGTTCTTCCGTTATCCCGTCCCTGGCGGTTATGCGTGTCAGTTTTATATCGAACGGGGCGGTTACCAGAATTACCAAGCCGCACTCTCCGTGCATTCCGGCCTCGACCAGCAACGGCGCGTCCCAGACAATGAACGGGTAATCGCCTTGAGCGCGGGCAGCCAGGCGCGAGAACGAAATTTTAACCTGAGCGTGTACAATACGCTCAAGGATTTTGCGTTTGACGGGGTCACGGAACACAATGCCGCCCAATTTCACGCGGTCTATGCTTTTGTCCGCCGCTAGAACGGATTCCCCGAATATATTCGATATTTCAATATACGCCGGTTTGCCGTATTCCATAACCTCATGCGCCAAAAGATCCGCGTCCAGGCAGAACCCGCCCATACGCCGCAGAATTTCGCTTACCGTCCCCTTGCCCGAGCCTGAATTGCCTGTTACTCCAATGATCGGCTTATTTGGCGTCATACCACGTTTCACCTGTATGAAGATCCGTCTTCAAGGGCACGGATAAGCTCACCGCGTTCTCCATTTCATCTTTCAGCAGAGTCGATACGGATTCCAGCTCGTCCAATTTAACCTCCAGCAACAATTCGTCGTGTACCTGAAGGATTAGGCGCGAGGCTTTGTTTTCTGATTTCAAGCGGTTAGACACGCGTATCATGGCGATCTTGATAATATCGGCGGCGGCGCCCTGGACCGGCATATTCATCGCGACGCGCTCGCCGAACGAGCGGTCGTTGAAGTTTGAGGAACTCAATTCCGGTATGCGCCGTCTGCGTCCGAAAATAGTGGCCGCGTAGCCGTCACGTTTTGCGTTTGCGACCGCGTTGTCCAGATATTCCTTGACCTTGGGATATTTTGCGAAATACCCGCTAATATACGCCTCCGCTTCTTTCTTGGAAATACCCAGATCCTCGCTCAGGCTGAACGCGCTGATGCCGTACACAATACCGAAATTCACGGCCTTTGCCGCGCCGCGCTGCTCCTGCGTGACTTGATCGAAGGGCGTGTTAAATACCTGCGACGCCGTAAGCCGGTGGATGTCCTGCCCCTCTTTGAACGCGTTGATCAAGACTTCGTCGCCCGACAGGTGCGCCAGCACGCGGAGTTCGATCTGCGAATAATCCCCATCAAGAAAGATAAAGCCATCCTCCGGAATGAACGCCTTTCGCAGCCTGCGCCCAAGTTCGACGCGTATGGGTATATTCTGAAGGTTTGGCTCGGTGCTGCTGATGCGCCCTGTTGACGCTATTGTCTGGTTGAACGTGGAGTATATTCTCGATGTCGTCGGATCCATCGCGTTAAGCAGGCCGTCGGCGTAAGTGGATTTCAGTTTGGCGTAAGTCCTGTATTCAAGTATCTTGCTGACAATCGGGTGATCGGCTTTCAGCTTTTCCAGCGACTCGGCGGCGGTGGAATAGCCCTGCTTGGTTTTTTTGCCGCTCTTAAGCCCCAGTTTCTCGAAGAGTATCACCCTCAATTGAGTAGGTGAGTTTATGTTGAAATTCTCGCCGGCGAGACTGTAGATCTCCCGCGTCAGACTGTCAACGCTGCTCTGTAACTCGTCGCCGTATCGAATCAGCTCCTCACGGTTAACCTTTATGCCCGCCGATTCCATCTCGGAGAGTGTTTCGGCCAGAGGAAACTCAATTTGCTCATATAATTCTGTCTGGCCGTTTTCAAACAGTTTGCCGCGCATAACGGGATAGGATTGTAAGACAGCCTCGGCGCGGGAACACGCGTAAGCGGTCAGCTCGCCGTCGGGTATCTCGCTTATGGCGCGTTTGGTCTTGCCTTTGCCCCAGAATGACTTCGGCGACTGCACGCGCCCGTAATTGAGGAATTCCGCCGTGATGTCGCTTATGTCGTAAGCGGGTTTGGACGCGTTGAGGATATAGCCGGCCAGCATGGTGTCAAATATGACGTGATTTAACGGGTACCCGTGGAAGCGCAGGAAAGACAGGGAGCTTTTAATGTCGTGAGTCAGTTTGTCGGCGTTTGAGGCGAAGTAACCGCCGCAGAGTTCAATCAGCCGCATGGTGCTTAACGAATCGGACGTCTGGATAAAGATGGATGAAACGTGATCGTTCTTATTTACGACAAAGGCTATCCCGAAGAATTCGCCTTCTTCGAAAAGCGGTATGAAAGAGGTGAGCGAACTCTCGTCGGCCAGTTCGGCGAGCAGAGCCGCGGCTTCGGTTTCCGATCGTATGGGGCCGCGCCGATCCGACGGGCTGCTTTCTTCGATTCGGTTGCGAGAAGAAAAGCGCGGCAGGATGCTTTTGCATTCCAAACGCTGAATCTCAGCCATCGCGGCTTCGTTGTAGAGCTCGTCCAGCAGGGTTTCCTCAATGTTCAACTTAACGGGAGCGTCTTTGGCGATAGCGGCCAACTGTTTTGACAGCAGGATCAATTCCTTATTCTCTTTCAGACTCGCGGAAGCGCGTGCCGGTTTGACTTCATCGGCGAGCGCCAGGCAGTTTTCCAGTGTCTTATATGTCTGAATCAGTTTTACCGCGATCTTTTCGCCGATTCCCGGCGCTCCGGGGATATTGTCGGACGTGTCGCCCATAAGCGCCTTTACGTCGATATATTCCGTAGGCGTGACGCCGATCCTCTCCAGAACGTCGGCGGCCAGATAATCCTCCACCTCGGTTTTACCGCCTTTTGTTTTGGGGATGCGGACTTTAACGGTATCCGTGGCGATTTGAAGGAGATCCCTGTCGCCGGTTATTATGACGGGCATGAGATCAGACTCTTCCGCCTGAACGGCTAGCGCGCCCAAAATATCGTCGGCCTCCCAGCCCTCCAAGGCGAATATCTTTACCCGCATTAATTTCAGCAGATTTTTAATCAGATCGACCTGCGGCCTGAGTTCCTCCGGCATGGATTTGCGCGTGCCCTTATATTCGGCGTACAGTTTATGCCTGAACGTAGGCGCGCGCAGATCAAACGCGACAGCCGCGTAACGGGGCTGTTCCTCGTCGATGAATCTAAAGAATATATTCAAGAATCCGTAAACGGCGTTTGTAAACTCGCCGCCGCTGTTTGTCAAAACAGGCAGCGCGTAAAACGCGCGGTTTAGGATGCTGTTTCCGTCGATTAACAGGATTTTTTCTTTCATAATATCGACAGCCGTAGATTCTTGGCCGCCGCCTTCCCTTCAAAATTCGTACGTGATTGCTCGCGTCGATACTATGATAACCTAGTAGGCTTGAGAAATCAACCTTTGTTTATATGGTGTCGAAAACGTTATAGGGCAAATCAGAGAGCTTTGAAAATCCGCGTTGTAAAAGCGCGTAATTTATGGTATACTGCTATTAAACCGAAAGATTGGGTGTGATTCAACCGTGATGACAATATTCCACGCATACACGCCATAAGCCAGATTGTTGGTAATTTTGCGGACTTGTTGCCTGAAACCATAACCGAAGAACGGTATAAGTTGTTTGATGATTTGTCCGCGTTCTATATCAAAGGGCGATATACGAGTTATAAAGAGAAAATAAGCGCATTGCTTAATGAGCAGGAAGTAAAAATAGTCCTTGAAAAAACGAAGGAAGTGTTCGCATGGCTTTTGACATTAAAACCGTAAATCAGACCGTCAGCAATTATGTCACTGACGTGAAGAACACTATGCCGATTGACCGCGTTTTTCTGTTTGGCTCTTATGCAAAGGGCGTAGCCGATAATGGCAGCGATATAGATTTGTGCTTTTTTTCGCATGAATTTGAAAATAAGAGTTCCGTTGATGTCATTTCGCTGTTGCTCGGATTGACGCGGAAATATCGTGGTTTTTACATTGAACCTCATGTATTTCCGACATCCGAATTGCAAAACGATAATCCTTTTGTCAAAGAGATTTTGCGGACGGGTATAGAGATATAAAATAATGTTTGTGTCCAAAAATACTGACCCCGCCCAGCTTAATAATTGACGAGGAGGAATTGCCGTGAACAAAACGGTTTTCGACGTTGACGATATCTATGAGGTTCGCCGCGCGCGTGAAGCGGAGTATGCCTCAATGGACGAGGATGAGGCGCGTCGGTTGCGCGCGAGCCGCGTCGATGAGGAGTGGAACGCTATCTAAAAATTGCGCGGCATTATCAATGATTACTACAAGTGTCCTAATGTTTTGTCGCCGCAGCCGGACAGACTGCCTTCGCCAAAAACACCGCAAACCCATTGAAATTGATATCACCCTTATAACAACTAATTTGATCGAAAAATAGGTGTACCGTTTTATGCTTTTGGATTGCTTTTCGCGGCAATAGGCGTTTGGAAAATAGTTGAAAGGGTTAAACCATTACTTGTCGATTTTATTGCACGGCGCACAGATAAGCCAGCGTCAAGATTGGCTTTGCCCGTCATCGCGTCGGCGCTTTGCGCTGTTTCGTTCATTAACCTTTTTCTCGGTTCAATTGCGCAGACAATGTATTTCGCAAAGGCTATTGATACCCGCAACGCCTCTGTCGATTATACTTCGGAAATAGGGGCGACGAAGGAAAATACTTCCTACGAGGGCTATACGCCGTTTAATCCCACAGGACCCGCAACGATATTCGACGCCTTCGAGGGTGGCGATATAAACAAACCTAAAAATCCAGACTTGAAGTATATTATACTGTCGTCGTCGATGTACGATCGGTTTTACGCCGAACCTGATGAATATGGCGGACAGATAGCCTTTTATGACGCGGTAAAAGCTAATATGCCCGTAATAAAGGAATTTAAGCCCGCTGCTGCCCCGGAAAACGCCATTGACTTTGTGAACATCGGCAACAGTCTCACAGAAATTATCAGATTCATAAATGGGGGATATTCAGGCCCGCATCTCATTTTTTATCAATATTCATACTAGATCGAAAAATAGCGTTTTATGCTAATGAAAATCTCTTGACAAAAAAAATTATTGACTTATAATGATTAAGAAATCGATAATGATTACTAATATTAATTCACGGAGGATTTATGAAAAAGTGGGTTTGTCAGGTTTGCGGATATGTTCATACAGGTGATACGCCTCCGGAGCAATGTCCGCTGTGTAAAGCGCCGGCCTCGAAATTCTCGGAGCTGCCGACGGAAGGTCTTGTATTCGCCGACGAGCATGTTATCGGCATAGCTCAAGGCGTTGATCCAGAAATAGTTGAAGGCTTGAGGCAGAACTATGAGGGCGAGTGCAGGGAGGTCGGCATGTACCTGGCTATGAGCCGCCAGGCCGACAGGGAAGGATATCCGGAGGTAGCGGACGCTTTCAAGCGTTACGCGCTTGAGGAAGCCGATCACGCGTCACGTTTCGCCGAACTCTTAGGCGAGGTCGTGGAACCTTCCACCAAAAAAAATCTTGAACTGCGGGTGGCCGCGGAACACGGCGCTACACAGGGCAAGAAGGATTTAGCCGTTAAGGCAAAGCAACTGAACCTGGACGCCATACATGACACAGTGCATGAGATGTGCAAGGACGAAGCCAGGCATGGAAGGGGATTCCAAGGGCTTTTGAGCAGATATTTTAGTTAAATCGGTAACATATATGGACACCCCTTCATATTATACAGAGGACAGCCTGAATCGTGAGCGCACGACATAGTACAAGATGAAAAGGCGCGTTTGCGATACCGGCGGTTCTACGCGATGATCCCTCCGACGCGTCGCGGGGGTCAGGAGAGGAGGAGTCCATGCGCGATCGCTGCTTTATTGACAGCTTGTCCAGGTATATCGGTCAAACGGTAACAGTCTTCACCACCAGCGGCGGCGTGTCCGGCTCCGGATTTACCGGAGTGCTGGCTGGCATTACCGAGTGTTCCGTGAAACTGATTACAGCCATCGGCGCCCCTCCCGCGTGCCCTTGCGGCAGCGAATGTACCGGATGGGGCATAGGCGGGCTGCTTGGCGGTTTATTCGGCGGCGGATGTGATGGTTCCTGCGTTAATTCGCGGCTTGGAGCCATAACGGAGATTCCCGTCGACAGAATCGTCAGCTTCACGCACAGCACAGTTTAAGGTACAAAAGTGTTAACGTACAAATGCTAAACCCATCTACGGGTACGCAGTCTCTCCACAGAATGAAACGGCTCCGGAATTCCGGAGCCGTTT
>JAISZF010000087.1 GCA_031269415.1 Clostridiales bacterium | reverse complement strand
TGACGATGAGTTCCTCGCGCTTGGAGTATTCCCCCGAATCGATCAACAGAGCGTTTCCGCCCTGTTGAATTAACTCGCTGTCGCCCTGCCCTATGTCAATAAAAGTGACCGTAAGCTGCCCATCGACCGCAAGTTCCGGTTCCAAGGCGTCGTCGCTGAGAAAAAACACAGCGTAGATGATAACCGCCAGGAACGTAATTACAGCCGTTAATTTGCCACGCGTTTTTTTCGTGACAAAACCACTCCTTCCTTCCAATTATTCTCATTATAATATGTACTTTGTCTGTCCGCAAGGAGTGCATCCGCTTGCGCCGGTCGATCCGTTCTCAGGACTTCTGATAATGTTTGACGATACAGTGATCCAGTTCCACACTAATCTCCATTACGGACGGCGCACTCAGATTGAAATCCTTTTTTTCGATTTCCTCGCTCAGTTTCTCTCTAAGACCGTCCATTTGCTGACGTTGGGCGCGCCTTGAATCGTCTTGATCCATATCACACCTCGCTTTTGTTCGCTAAGCTGTTTATTTTTATCTGAATAGTATACAAGAAATCGGCAAATATCACAATATTTTTTTTGTGAAATTCAGATACGTCGACAAAAAAACAGAAGCCATCGAATTTTCGATGGTTTTAATTCCGCGAGTCTGGAGTGATGAGGGCGCCGCCGCGCGTACTCCAGTATGTGTTCGGCACATCCTGCGAAAAATATGTGTTTATCAGCGGCAGAGATCGCGTCACTATTATTTCCCGCTCATTCTGAAACGGCGTTACAATCCGCGCTTCACATGTCACATCCAGCCAGACTAGGATATTAACTTGATTGATCCCGACGGACTCCCTTTCGGAACGCGAATCCACGAGCGCGTTACCCGTCGGTTGAACGTATATACGGTACGGCGGGCCTGTATCCGCGAATATCTGGACACCGCTCAAAGCGCCCATAGGCACGTCGATGGACTGCCTGCCGAGGGCGTTCATTTCCGTGGAAACGCGAACGGCGAGTTTATTGCATATGTCGTTTATAAGCAAGGTGTCCACATACATAGACGAAACCTTACCCGTGGCTTCATCCGCGCGCGCGCTGAAGAGATCCGCGGATTCTATATGCTGTTCATTCATGATCGAACTGTAAGCGCCGTCTATGATACCGCCTATATCGGTAATTACCTTCCTTTCCGCGATGTCGAGGGCCATGGGCATCAGAGCCTTATCGAGTCTGCTTAATAAAAATATCAGCGCGCCAGACATCAGCGCCAGGATGAGTAAAAAAACCCATCCGTTTTTTTTCCGAGGCTTTTTTGCTCTTTTCATAATCATTCCCCGCACATCATTTTATTTCATTCTATGCGGCGATCCTTGTCATAATTCGCGGCGTGTAACGCCTTCCGACGGTCAGGCATATGATAACTTGTAAACCAATGGGGAGGTGTGGCTTTCGATGGGGGTATATCATATCACCGGAGGTAAAAAGCTCTACGGCCAGCTTAAGGTGGGGGGAGGAAAAAACGCGATCCTGCCCATTCTGGCCTCAGTTGTTCTCAACGGAAGCGAAAGCGTTATACACAATTGTCCTAAAATCTCAGACACACTGGTATCTATTGAAATGCTTCAATCCATTGGATGCAAGGTAAAGCAGGAAGGCGAAACGCTTATTGTGGATTCTTCCACGGCGGATAACTGGAACGTGCCCGCTCAGTTGGTGCGGGAGATGCGTTCCTCATTTATTTTCCTGGGCGGGGTTTTGAGCAGATTCGGAAAGTGTAATATCAGTTATCCCGGCGGGTGCGCTTTAGGCGAGCGCAGCATCGATCTGCACCTGATGGCTCTGCGGAAACTGGGCGCGACCATCATTGAGGAACACGGATTCATTTACTGCTCCGCCGACAAACTGGTCGGCACGCGAATTAACCTTAGCAAGCCCAGCGTGGGCGCTACCGAGAATATAATGCTTTCCGCGGTATTCGCCGAGGGCGAGACAATCATTGACAACCCGGCCAGAGAGCCGGAGATAAAGGACCTGGAGATATTCCTCAACGGTATGGGAGCGGACATTTCCGGAGCGGGCGACTCGCGGATACACATCAGGGGTGTTAAGAAGCTGCATGCCGTCGAGCATACCGTCATGCCGGACCGTATTGTGGCGGGTACGTTCTTAACAGCCGCGGCGATTACCGGGGGAAAGATTCGCCTGACGCGCATAAACCCCGAACATTTGTATCCGATTACCAGCAAGCTGGCTGAAACCGGATGCGCGGTCAGGATGGAGAATAACAGTGTTTATTTGGAAGCGCCGGCGAAATTAAGGTCCATTGAACTGATCACCAACCCCCATCCTGGCTTCCCGACGGATATGCAGCCGCAGTTTATGGCTCTGCTGACGCTGGCGGACGGCGTCAGTGTTATAAAGGAAACGGTATTCGAGTCCCGCAACCGCCATATCGCCGAATTGAAACGTATGGGCGCGGATATTTCACTTACGGACGGAATGACCTTTATAGCACGGGGGGTAAAGAAACTGAACGGGGCGACTGTGGAGGCGATGGATCTGCGCGGCGGCGCGGCGCTGATTTTAGCCGGCTTAGCCGCGGAGGGTAAAACAACCGTAACCAATTCACATTTCGTCGAAAGAGGCTATGAACAATTTGAAGACAGCTTAAACGCCGTCGGCGCGGATGTTGTTTTTGAGGAATAATAAAAGCCGGGAGCAACGGCCCGGCGTACATATCAGTATCCTATTTTGTCTGATCCGCAATATCCTATCGCAATATCTTCTTTCATGTAAAACCATTATGCCCCGACCTTGTTGACCATTTTCGCCAGACGTGATTTCCTGCGGGCCGCTGTGTTCTTGTGGTACACGCCCTTGGTTGTCGCTTTATCTATCGCGGAAGCGGCGTTCCGGTAAGCGGAGATCGCGTTCTCTTTAACGCCCGATTCCACCGCGGAGATAACCTTTTTGATCGCTGTCTTAGTGCCGGATTTTATCATTTTGTTGCGCAGCGTTTTTTTCGCTATTACTTTAATCCTTTTCTTGGCGGATTTTATATTTGCCAATGTATCACCTCCCGTACGCGTTGACGCTATTATAAATGGAATGGGGTTAAAAGTCAACTGCCCGCGCGGAAAATTCAGGACAAATATGTCAATTGTGTGAAATGTCATTTTGATTAATATAATGTCAAAAATAGATGTTGACACGAATATACTTATTTCAGTTTTAACACGTATGCGCGGCGTTTACTCTTACCTTTACATAATACCACCGATGCTTGAAAGTATACCGTGCGTACGCTTGCTCACGAAACGCTAATCCAGAGGGGGGGCTGTTGATTAGATTTTGCATAAATCGTAGTTACTCGGCTTGCTTAGTGACAGCCGCAGCGCGCACCATGTATACGCATAAGCAATTCGCAGTCTGTTGAGATGTTTGCCTATTTTGAGAAGGAGCGTTTATAAGTGAGAAAATTTAGTAAATCGTTTAGACGTTTGTTCGCCATGACATTGTCATTGGTCGTGCTTTTAGGGTTGTTCGCCATAAACACAGCTTACGCGACGACCGGGTATAACCCATACGCATGGAATACCTACCAACCGCCGGTGACAGGGTCGTACTTTAACCCATGGGCGGTACCGACACCGACGCCCGCGCCCGTGCCGGCTTATACATGGCCGACATGGCCTGTGTACACCGCGCCGGAACCGACGGCCCCCGAGGTTCCCGAAAGTAATGTGGATGAGATCACCAACGTCAATACCAACCGTTATGAAAAACATAGGAAAACATAGGAACCCTATATTCTTCTTTAAAGTTCAACCTGATTAAG
>JAISZF010000214.1 GCA_031269415.1 Clostridiales bacterium | reverse complement strand
ATAATCGTCCGCGCCGAGTTCAAAACCCAGCACCTTGTCTACCTCCTCGGCGCGCGCGGTAAGCATTATGATCGGCGTTTGCAGCTTCTTATCGCGTATGCGCTTGCACACCTCAAACCCGTCCAATTTAGGCATCATGATGTCCAGCAGTATGAGATCGGGGCTGTCGGTCAGGGCGTTCTTTAAGCCCTGCGGCCCGTCATACGCGGCGATGACCTCGTAGCCTTCTTTCTTTAAGTTATACGATATAATGTCCACGATACTCTTTTCGTCATCCACAACCAAAATCTTGCTGTTCATATGTAATCCTCCTAACGGTTAAGCTTTATTCGCAGCCTGTCCTCACCGTATTTTTTCACAAAGGCTTTAATTATGTCAAAGGCTTTGCGGTACGCGACGCGATCGTCTAATTCCCGAAAATTGCCGGTGAGGTCCGATACGCTGATCTCAGCCGTCTGCTTCTCTAAATCCGGGCGCCATTCGACCCCGGTATACTTGTACTCATAATACAGCGCCACGCCCTCCGACAGCCAAGGCTCCATAGGTTTGCCGACTCCGAGATCCGCCGCGTAATGCGCCAGTTCATGGATCAGCGGGCCGTTTTGAATAAAGTAGTCCTTGGCGAAGGCGTCGCGCGCGTTGGTCATCCACAACGAGGGCGAGATAATATTGACCACGCCGCCGTAATAAGCGCCCATGGGCAAAACGTCCATCTGTCCCACCGCCGCCCGGAACTTCGCGGGATCGGAGTATACGATAATAATCACGCGGTTGTGTTCCGTAACGTTGAAATCATTCAGTATGAGCGGCAGATAGAAATCTGTAAGCCGTTTGATCAAGGGTATATACTCCGCGTCCTGATCGGTGAAATAGATTTCGCTCCATTCGGATTCTGATTTATGATAGCCCGCCGTACGAGCGATAACGCGCAAACGCTGGTAAACGCTCTCAATCCGCGGTTTGGCCGTATAAACAAGCAGTAAACTCAAGGCGATTATCACAAACGCGTTCAGACGTTTACTCATATAAACTCGCACCCGCCTTCGAATTGTTCTCGTATAAGGATATGCTTGGGGCGGGGGCCGTATTCAAAAAATAAATTTGCTTATGAAGTAGTTTACTATAACCACTAATATCATGGTGAATATCTTGCAGATGTTATCGTTGAAACCCATTATATCCACCGCGAGATAAAGCAGCCCGGATTCCCCGGCCATAACGATCAGACGGCCGGCGATGAACCGCCAGAATTCCTTCGCGGTCTTACGCAAGGACCAATCCTTTGACAGGAACACAAAATGCTTGTTCACTATGAACGCGAAGAGTATAGCCACGGCGGACGAAACAACGTTGGACACCAACGCGTTCATATTCATCCTACGGCAGACCCAGAAGCTGAAGAACCCTACCAAAGTAGTCAGCACGCCGCAGATCAGATAGCTCAATACCTCACGTTCGAGGATTTTTTTAACGGGCGGCCCTATCTTTTCATGCTCCAGAATTTTTTTGAATAAAGGCGCGAACCACTTAAGACTGATTATTTTCTTGACTATTGGCAAGGTATCCAGATCCTTGACATCCTCCGACGCGGAAGAAGACTTATCCTTCATTGTCCGACACCTGCTCGCTGTTCAGGATTTCATCAATGATATATATGGGCCGGTCCTTTATTTCCTCGAATATGCGGCCTATATACTCGCCCATCAGCCCCAATACTATCAGCACGATGCCCTGCGAAAACAGCACTATCGCCACCATGGAAGCCCATCCTTCCGCCGTCGAGTTCGTAAACAGGCGCTGATACAGCACAATGAGCAGATACAGAAAACTTAACGCGCTTATGCCTAATCCCAGATGCGTCGCCAGTTTAAGCGGCTTGTACGAAAAGGCGGTAATGCCGTTCATCGCAAGCTTTATCATCTTGCCCAGCGGATATTTGGTTTCCCCGGCAAAACGCTTTTCGCGGACATACTCAACCGCGGTCTGCTTAAACCCCACCCAACTGACCAGACCGCGGATGTAGCGGTTCTTTTCTTTAATATGTTTAATGACGTCGCAGACCTTACGGTCTATCAGGCGGAACTCGCCCGTGTCCACAGGCAGATCCACGTCTGTCATACGGCGCAGGAAGCGGTAATACATACCCGCGGTCAGTTTTTTAAACGCCGTTTCCCCCTTGCGCTCCGAACGCTTCCCGTAGACCACGTCATAACCCTCGCGCCATTTCTCTATCATCTTGGGAAACAGCTCCGGCGGATCCTGAAGATCGGCGTCTATCACCAGCACGGCGCTGCCGCGCGCGTAATCCATGCCCGCGGTGATCGCGGGCATATGGCCGAAATTGCGCGAGAACCGGAGCAATTTGACGTTCTTGTCTTCTTCGCAAATGCCCGCCAGAATGCGCGCCGTATTGTCCCGCGAGCCGTCGTCTATAAAGATCAGCTCGTAAGGCTCGTTGAGCTCTTTCATCACGGCGGACAGGCGTTTGTAGCTCTCTTCAATAACCTCCTGTTCATTGTACGCCGGGACTATTACGGAAAATTCAGGTTTCATGTCGAACCCCCTATCAGCTTAAACTCCACGTCGGCATCCATCTTAAAAAGGTATTCACATACCACATCGGTATGGGCAGCCCGGACAACGTGGGATAAAACGCGATAAACAGCAGCAGGGCGGCCAGCATATACGTGACAACGGCTAGGGGCTTGCGCGGCGCCGCCCAATGTTTAAACAGGTACGCGATCATCAGTATGATGAACGGTACGCTTGGAAAGTAGTGATAGATATAAGTTGTGCGGGTAATGAACGCCCACGGCAGATATTGAGAGGCGTACGCCACCAGCAGAAACAGCAATGTCTTATCAAAACGCTTCGATATGGCCCTGACGCAGTATAAAACCGCGGCTATGCCGGTCCACCAGACGGCGGGGCTGCCGAAGGATGTAATGCCCGTATTCAGGCCGTTCTTCAACTGCCCGGAATAGTAGTATATCGGACGCATCATCAGCGGCCACTGAAACCAATACGAGGAGTATGGGTGGTCAGACTCCAGTTTTGCGTGGTAATTGAACATATTCGTCTGATTCTTCAGTATACTCGCCAAGCCGTTCTGGTTGGGCGTTCTCAGGTAAGGTATATATGACAGCCCGTATATGACGGCGGGTATCGCTATGAAAAAGACAATACAGCATGCCAAGGTAATTGCCGTGTACGCCGGGAAATACTTTAGATTCCAGTTGTCTTCGTCGAAATTGCCTTCGGCGAGCGCCGTTTTATACTCCAGGTACCGCCCTCGCAGCGTATGGAAAAACAGAACCGGCAAGCCCAGCATAGCGTAAACGCCTTCCCACTTCGCCGCGGCGGCCAGCCCGGTGAATATCCCGCAGCCCAGCAGATACGCCAACGAACGCAGGAACACTGAGTGCCTGTATTTGTTACGCGTCGGATAATCGTAGAAATTCAGCGAGCAATACAGGTAGATGAACATATACATCAGGATAATAAAAAACGTTACAAAAACGTCTATCGTCGCGATACGTGTCTGCGCGAAATGCATGAAGTCGACAGCGAAGAGGAACGCGGCAAAAAAAGCCCAGTCGGATCCGCGAAACATCTTCTTGGCGAATATATATACAACCGGCAGCATCAGCACGCCGAACAGTGTGCCGGCAAACCTCCAGCCAAAGGGGGTCATGCCGAATATCATAACGCCGACGCTGATTATAGCTTTCCCCAGCGGCGGATGTGTCCATTCATACACTTGAAGACCGTGGATGAATTCATACGCGGTGCGGGCGTGATAGATTTCATCGAAATAAGTACCGTTAAGAAAACTGGCGGCTTCCGGCACAAGGGTCTGCTCGTCGCGGAGAAATGTCGGGTCGCTTGAGATTAACGGATCACTTGGGGGCGCGTTATCGCGATCGTCCGTTCGTAGATCAGAAACCGGCGGGCCGCTGCCAATGATGGAAATTGGAATTACCGCGCCGTCATTATCCAGAAACGCCAGTTCCTGTATATAGAGATCATCGTCCAGACTGGTTACGCGGGCGTATCTTTCCGAAAAAACCGTTTCTTCCATAAACCAGCGGAATACGGCTTCCCCCTTGATCTCGGTTACATCCCTCCACGACTTGCCGTCGTCCGAAACGGCTAGCTTAAAACGTTTATCGTTGCGTACGCCCAGCAGATACGCAGTAGTCTTTACCTCCGAGTCGGTTTTTAGCTCGAATTCGGCGTATCGGCCGGACTCCGCGCGCCACGCGGTCTGTGGAGACGCCCTGTCGCCTAAATTGTAGAAAGCCACGGCGGCGTAAATCACAGTCAGCGGGAATATAGCGGCAAAGTCCTTTAAGCCCAGTTTTGACGCGGATCCTGATATACTTGGATAGACGGGCTCCTCTTGCATGATTATGATTAAATCCGGACGTTCATCCGTGGAAGGCCTGGTATTGATAATCACCGCGATGACGGCAAAAGCGGCTGTAAATACAATATTCAGCAGAGACACAAACCGCGCGGAATCCTCTATTAATTCCAGCTTATTTCCGTTTTGTATCATTTTCAGCACGTCCGCGCAGTTTACGAAGAAGAGGGCGGAATAGACGACATAAAACATGATCAGCCGCTTGTCCCGCCGGTAGATACAGGCTGTCAGCAGAAACACCAGCGCGGGGTAAAGATAGCGTTCATGCATCATGACCGATAACATAAACGTGAAGACAAAGAGCGCGCCCGCGCTCAGAAACCAGCTCGATTGCCTGCCTTTGCCTCGGAACAGCAAAAATACGCCGCAGAGAGACACTAATATTAAACAGTAAAAGCCTAATTGAGAAAACGTAAAGCCCGGAAAGATTTCATTGGTAACAGGCATCCAGTTCGCGCCCGCGTAGGCGTAGAGATTATACGCGTTTACGCTGGCGTACGGATACGCCCCGAGGGTGGATATATACAGCTCGATTATGCGCGACAGGTCATAGCCGCGTGTGAACGGCAGCGACAAAACCGCGGCCAGCGATACGGCGGCCAGAGCCTTAAAGCAGATAATCGCCGCCGTTTTAATTCTGGAACGCCGCTCCGACCTTATTACGCCGGTAACGGCGTCATATATGAAAATCGGCGACAGCGCTAAAGACTGAGGTTTTACCAAAACAGCCAAAGCCAGGCAGATATAGCTGAACAGTCTGCGCTTTTCCGATAGAGCCAGTATAGACGAAAACAGCAGCATGGTATGTACCGAGTCTACCTGGCCCCATATCACGGAATCCATGATAACCGCCGGGTTGAAGGCGTAAGCCATGCCGAAAAAGAAAGCGGGAAGCTTTTTACATTTCCGGGCGGCAATCCGGTAAACCATGCATGAGGTAAGGATATCACAGATGATCGCCGGGGTTTTAAGCAGAACGATAGACGCGCCGTCCGATAATTTCAGCGCGGCGCGCAGCGCGCCAAGCGTATAGAGTACATACAAATACCCCGGAGGATAATCCGCGTACTCGCCGGAATAGTAAAAATTGGAGAAACCTTCCTCATACAGCCTGTCCGCCCACGTTTGAAACAGGAGTATATCCTTAGCGTATCCGCTGTTTATGGCAATCAGCGCGTACCGAACCAGCAGCCCGAGGATTATGATGAACCAGACGGGGCTGATTTTTATCTTGCGCCAGTCACAGCCAAGCACGCTATATATAACGGCTGCGGCGACGGCCAATCCCGCTATGGAATATATAGTTTGCATGATGTCCCCTCAGTGTTAACGTGTTGGTAAATATTATAAGCTTTAGCGGGGTTATTTGCAAGGGAGGTATTAACAGTTGGGCCGCTTTCGCTCCTCCGTCATATGATATAGTTGTAAGATCTTTAGGAGGGGATATAATGGCGTATGTATTAAAACAAAAGCTGTGCCCGTTCGGACTGAGTAACAATCCGAACGGCTACATGGATACTATCAGCTACATTACAATACATAACACAGGGAATTACGCCTCGTACGCCAACGCCGCGAATCACGCGGATTATCTCTACAGAGGCTCGGACGGGCAGGCGACGTCATGGCACTATACCGTTGACGCTTCGGAGGTGTGGCAAAGTTTTGAAGACAGCCGCATGTGCTGGCATACCGCCAATACCACGGGCAATCGCAATTCCATCGGCGTTGAGATCTGCACCAATGATCGGATTAATTTCCCGAAGGCATGTGACAACGCGGCGCGGCTCACAGCGGATCTGTTGAAAAGGCACGGACTGAGTCTGAACGCCGTGGTTCAGCATAATGTCTGGAGCGGAAAAGACTGCCCTTACGAGATCCGCGCGGGCGAGTGGGGCGTCAACTGGGCGCGGTTTTTAAATCTGACTGGAATGTATTATTCGGGCGCCGCCTCGCCAGGGCAGAATTATCCGTCATACCCCGGTTACCTGATCGGCCTGGGTTCCGCTGGGGATTACGTACTGAGCCTTCAGAATTATCTGAACGACATTGCCGGGTATTACCCTTCCATCCCCGCGCTGACCGCGGACGGAGAATTCGGACCCGCGACACAGCGGGCGGTGATCGAGTTTCAGCGGCTATTCGAATTGACGACGGACGGAATCGTCGGGAGGAGTACTTGGGAGAAGATCGTCTCCGTTCATAGCTCACTCAACAGCGGCGGAGCCGGTGAAACGCCCGGAGCGGATTACCCGCCTTATCCCGGATATCCGCTCAACGTGGGTTCCAGCGGCGAATATGTGCTGATCATGCAGAATTATTTGAACGCGATCGCCCGTGAGCACCCGTCTATACCAATTCTGACAGCCGACGGAAAGTTCGGGCAGGCCACCCGGCAGGCTGTAATTGAGTTTCAGCGTCTGTTCGGGCTGACGGCGGACGGAGTGATAGGCAGAAATACGTGGGATAAAATTATCTCTGTTTACAGCATGCTGAACAGCGGCAACGAAAACAAGCCGCCCGAAATGAATTATCCGGCGTATCCCGGCTACCTGATTCGCGTTGGGGCAAGCGGCGAATATGTGGAGATCATCCAGAGTTATTTAAACGCGATTTCGCGGTATTATCCATCTATACCGGGACTGACGGCTGACGGGCAATTCGGCCCGGCGACTCAGCGGGCGGTTATGGAATTCCAACGACTGTTCGGGCTGACGGCGGATGGGATCATCGGGCAAAATACCTGGGATACCATTGTGTCGGCTTACTCGGGATTTCAAGGTTACGCCGGGACGGCTGCGTACACGGGGCGGGCGTCCGCCGCGTACGCGCCCGTTAACCAGATCGCGGATCCCGCCGCCGGAACCGGATACAGTCAGGATACATTGTGGCTTCTGCTATTGTTGCTTATTTGTTGAGAAGGGCGCGATCACGCCGGAATCGGATGCGACCGCTCACTCGAAACCAAAAAAATCCCTTGAAATCAAGGGATTTTCAAATCGTGTACATTGTGCCCGCGTCAACGCTATTCCCGATTTTACGAACAAGACCGGCCGATTCGACAACACCTCTATGTCCATACACCAATAGCGCGCAGCTTTCCCTCCCTGTAGGCATCCTCCATGGCGCGCCACGCGCTGAAGTAATCCTTCATTGCTTGGTGGAGCAAGTAGAGGTCAATATAGTCAACGCCGAGCTTTTCGATGGAAGCGTCGATGGCTGCCGTGGCCATGTCATAATTCCGCATGTCCTGCACCCACATTTTTGAGGTGATGAAGACTAAGGGCAATGCCGTACAATTTCTATGCGTATCGCCCTTGCGTATAATTGTGTTTAATGATATAACGTAAGTATATCACCCGGTAGTCACTACCGGTCAAGAACGATGTGATCTTCCACTTGTTCTTCGCCGATGAGCGCAACGCGGAGTTCCTCCTGAGCTTCCTCAAGTCGACGATTGATTTGCCGGAGGAGGATTACGGCGAGCTTGAGATTTTGGACCCGCTTTTATTGCGGGAGTATCCCGGCGACAAGCTGGGGATAATAGATGTTAAGCTGAAAACTAAGAGCAAAAAGATTATACATATCGAGATACAGCTTTCCGTCACGCCGGAGTTTATTAATCGTATAGTGTACTATGCCCGCGCGCTGTACGAGCGCCGGGACGCGGAGATGTTTTTGCGCGACGCGGAAAGACGCGGCAAAAAACAAAACCAATTTGAGATCGCGAAAAACTTATTGACTATGAACTTGTCAACGGATCAGATTGTCACGGCAACCGGGCTGACACGCGAGGAAGTGGAAAGTATACACCGGTAAATTTAACGTCGCGTCTCATGTAGGCGCATGGATTGAAATGGTGAAGAGGATGGTGTTGGTGTTTAGACTATTTAATAAAAGGACAAGGCCGGACAATCCATGAGGGTTGTCCGGCCTTTTTTTTCATTGTGCGAGTTATTCGCTCTTGACTAGAATCTGACTATTATACTCTAGTCAACTGGTTTTGCTGGTTTAAAACTTGTTCGTGCTTGTCCAAGAAATGGCTTATTCTCGGTGTAAATTAATGGGCCCTCAGGGACTCGAACCCGGGACCGCCCGGTTATGAGCCGGATGCTCTA
>JAISZF010000206.1 GCA_031269415.1 Clostridiales bacterium | reverse complement strand
TAACGGCTTTGGATTCGGGGACAGTTGGGACGGGGTGCTGTTTTTGGTCAGCATGGAGGATAGAGACTGGTATATCTCCACTTCCGGCAGAGGCATACAGATTATAAATGACGCCAGAATTAATGAGATAAAAAATGGGGTTGTTTCATATCTTAGCAGGGGGGATTATTACGGCGCTTTCGCGAAATTCATCAGCATGACCGAGGGTTATCTCAGCTCCGGAGTAATCGGATCTGAAGGCGGGAATCTGGCTGTTATATGGATTGCGGCGTTCGTAATAGCGCTCATATCGGTTTTGTTTATGGCCGCTCAGTTAAAAACAGCGCGTCCGAAGCCCGCGGCAAATGATTACGCCGTACAAAACAGTTTCCATCTGACGCATAAACGCGACATTTTTATCAACACACACACCGTCAGAACGCCCCGGCCTAAACAGAACAGCGGCGGGGGCGGCAGCACGGTCCATAGGAGTTCCAGCGGCCGTTCACACGGCGGCGGCGGGGGGAAGTTTTAGAGGGGGTTGTATGGTAGTTTTTTATTCCCGGAAAGGCCATACTAGGGCTTACGCGGAGGAGCTGGCGGCTCTTCGCAAGGACAAAACCTTTGAACTGCGGGAGAAGAAGGAGCGTTCCGGCTTTTTGGGGCTTGTTGGCGGATGCTTTCAAAGTATAACAAAAAAAGAGGCTGAAGTTGCGGATTTGCCCGATTTGCGCAAGGTTAGGGAGCTCTTTATCTGTTCCCCCATCTGGGCGTCGGGTATTGCCCCGGCGGTCAGGTATTTCATTAACCACGCTGAACTTGCGGGAGTAACCGTGAATTTTCTACTGACTTGCGCCGGTATAGACAAACAGGATGTTTACAAAAAATCGGCGTTCGACGCGCTGAGCGCCACCGGCGCAAAAGCGGGGGAGGCGTATGTCTTTGCCTGCCCGATGAAAAGCGCGCCGGACACAGAGATTGCCGGAAGCCACATTAAAAGGGTGATATTAGGGGTGGATTAAGGATTCCATGGCTACGTTGCTTACACAGTACCAATTGAAACATCACACTGTAAAAAACCGTTTGGTTGTGCCACCTATCGTTTGCTTCGGATACGCTGGAAAAGAAGGTTATGTATCCGAAAAGCATATTAAGCATTACGAACGCCTCGCGGGCGGCGGCGCGGGTATTGTCATCGCCGAGGCCGCTTGTGTCAGTAAGGACGCCCGCTTAAGCGAGGACCAGTTGGGGATTTGGGATAACGCTTTTATTCCCGGTTTAAGCGGACTGGCGTCCGTCATACATTCCCATAATGCCGTCGCGCTGATTCAGATTCATCACGCCGGGACGCGAGTGGATAGAAATGTTTCCGATACGCCGCTCGCGCCATCCGATATGACGACCAATGACGGAAGACGCGCGAAAGCCCTGACGTTGGAACAAATAGCCGACATCTCGGAGGATTTTACGCGAGCGGCGCTGCGCGCGAAGGAAGCCGGCTTCGACGGGGTTGAGCTTCACGCGTGCCATAAGTATCTTATCTGTCAGTTCCTGTCGCCGATTACCAATAAACGGCGTGACGAATACGGCGCTGATAAAGCTAAGTTCGCGTCGGATATTATCGGCAATATCCGGAGAGCCTGCGGCGGCGAATTTATTATCGGCGTACGGATGGGCGGTAATGACCCCGATTTAAAGGGCGCGATCAGGTACGCGCGGGCGTTTGAGGAAGCCGGGGCGGATATTTTACACATTTCCACCGGCTATAAGGATTATAAACCCCAGGATCTGGACTATACTGAAAATGAGTATTATAACTGGATCGTTCGCTCCGGTATTGTGATAGAACGAAATGTTCATATTCCCGTTATTGTGGTGAACGGCGTGCGCAAGCCCGAACAGGCGGCGTACATAATCGAGGAAGGGCTGGCTGATTTTGTGGCGGCCGCTAAGGGGTTGCTGGTTGATGAGGCGTGGCTCGCCAAGATTCAGAATAACGAACCTGTCGTACTCTGCGACGGCTGCCGTAGATGCCGATGGTTTATAAAACCGGAAACATGCCCGCATTACCGCGTTTGAAGCGCGTCGCCGCGCTGACATTGGGATGCAAGGTGAATTTTTACGATACCGAAGCCATGCTGGAACTCTTTCTGAACAAGGGGTACGAGATAGTGCCGTTTGAGTCGGAAGCGGATATATACATCATAAATACCTGCACCGTTACCAATATCGGCGATAAGAAGTCGCGGCAAATGATCCGCCGGGCGGCGCGGCGCGGCGCCCTGGTAATAGCGGCTGGCTGTTACTCGCAGGTTGACCCGGATGCCGTGACGCGAATAGACGGGGTTAACCTCGTGCTGGGCACGAAGGACAGGGAGCGCGTCGTCGAGCTGGCGGAGGCGTACACGGAGGACATGGGCGTAAGCGCCCATATCCGGGACGCTCGATCCGATTATGAGATCGAGCTTAAGAATGTATCGCGGTTTTACGCGGACGGGCGGACGCGCGCTTTTCTAAAGATTCAGGACGGATGCGACTGTTTCTGTTCATACTGCGTTATCCCTTACGCGCGTGGGCCGGTAAGAAGCCGCCCCCCCGCCGATTTGCTGGATGAGGCGCGGCGAATGGCGGCTAACGGCTATAAAGAAATAGTGGTCACAGGTATACATGTCGCCTCATATGGAAAAGATCTTAAAAATATCAATTTAATGGAGATTCTGCCGCTACTGAGCGATATACCCGGCATTGAGCGGATACGCCTGAGCAGTATAGACCCTGCCGCCGTTAACGCCGAATTTGTGAACGTATTGCGCGCCGTGCCAAAAATCCGCGATCATTTCCATATGTCTTTGCAGAGCGGAAGCGACGCCGTGCTGCGAAGGATGAACAGACGCTATACGGCGGAAAGCTTTGCGGAAGCCGTAAGTCTGCTGAGATCCGCTTTCCCCGGCGTGTCGCTGACTACGGACATTATAGCGGGTTTTCCCGGCGAAACGGACGCTGAATTCGAGCAAACCCGATCGTTCGCGGAACATATCGGTTTCGCGAAGATCCATGTGTTCTCTTTCTCACCCAAGAAGGGGACCGTGGCCGCGGATATGCCCGGGCAGATAAGCGATCCGGTAAAAACGGAGCGATCGCGTATTCTGCTGAATTTGAGCGAGCGTTCAAGTCAGGCGTTTATGAGGTCGTTTATAGGCAAAAACTTATCGGTGCTGTTTGAACAGGCATGTGATTCAGATGTTTATGAAGGACACGCCGGTAATTATATAAAAACGCAGGCCGGTTCCGAATCCGGTATTGTCAATGAAATACGCGACGTGCGTGTCACGCGTGTTCAAAGCGATTATGTTTTCGGAACCATATTGCAAAATGGTTGAATATGGGTTATCATAAGGACTGCTGAAGCAATCCGCCGCAGGGAGTTGAGATATATTGAAGGAGAATAGCAACCATTCCGACAAGCCGGTAAGTAACCTTTCGGAAACTCAAAAGTTCAACAACTCCGACAGGCCGGCAAATAGCGGAGCGGGCGATATACTGTGCAAGGTGTATTACGCCTTGAAAGAAAAGGGATATCATCCTGTTAATCAAATAGTTGGATATATACTGTCCGGTGATCCGACATATATCACCAGTCATAAGAACGCGCGAAGCTTAATCAGCAAATTGGAGCGCGACGAGCTTTTAGAAGAGATTGTCTATTTTTATTTAAAACATAATTTGCCTGAATGAGAACTTTAGCCTTAGATTACGGCGATAAGACAATCGGCGTCGCTGTCAGTGATCCCTTGGGGATACTGGCTGTGGGGGTGGAGACTATCCGCCGTATGGATCCTGACGGCCTAAAGAAGAGCCTTACACGTTTGAAGGAGCTTGTCAAGCAATATGATGTGGGGGAAATCCTTGTCGGATACCCTAAAAATATGAACAATACCGAGGGAGTTCGGTGTGAAAAGACCCGCGTGTTTAAAGATAGGCTGGAGATCTTTTTCAGCGGCATGCCAGTAATTCTATGGGATGAGCGTCTCAGTACAGTTGCCGCCATGCGGAGTATGGCTTCATTGTCGGCTGAAAAGCGTGACAGAATTGTGGATCGGATAGCGGCGGTTTATATTCTGCAGGGCTATTTAGACTGGAAAAATATGCATAAAGTTGTAAAAGAGGTGAATACATTGGAAAATTTTGACGAGGAGCAGAATGACTACAGCACTATCTCAATGCTGGATGAGGACGGCGGATCCGCGGATTTTGTGGTGCTGGATGAAGCGTCATATAACGGAACAGACTATCTTCTGGTTTTGGAAGAGGAATCGTTGGATGACGACGACGCCGAGGCGTCAATTATTAAGGCGGTGAAGACGGAAGGCGAGGACGTTATATACGAATTCGTGGAGGATGATGAAGAGTTTAACGCGGTCGCCGGTTTGTTTCAGGATAACGACGACTATGAGCTGGAATTTTAAATTCATTCAACCAACCATTCCGACAGTTTCTAGTTGGAATGTTTTTTTATGCACGAGGCCGCGCAAGGGTTTTTCCGCGCGGTCGATGTAAAGCAAGCGGGGAGGGCGGAAAGCACGCCTCTGCCCGACTATTTTTATGACAGGAGGTGCGGAATTTGTGGCGTCTAAGAAGGCTAAACTGAAGGTGTTCTCACTCGGCGGCCTGCAGGAGATCGGCAAGAACATGACCGTGTTGGAGTATGGCGGCGACATAATTATTATTGACTGCGGCGTCGCGTTCCCGGAGGACGACATGCTGGGAATTGATTTGGTTATACCGGATTTTTCTTATCTCGTAAAAAATAAAAGTAAAGTGCGCGCGGTTTTTCTCACGCACGGGCATGAGGATCACATCGGTTCCATACCATATTTTCTGCGAGAGCTGAATGTGCCCATCTGCGGCACGAAATTGACCTTGGGCCTGGTTGAAACCAAGCTGAAAGAACATAACTTGAACGATGTGGACAAGGTATGCATATCGCCGGGCGAAGTCGTGGAAGCCGGTGTGTTCCGCGTGGAATTTATTCACACAACGCATAGCATCGCGGACTCGGTGGCCTTGGCTGTATATACGCCGGCGGGCATCGTAATCCACACAGGCGATTATAAGGTGGACTATACGCCCATTCAGGGAGAGCCGATAGATTTGCGGCGTTTCGCGGAATTGGGACGGGCCGGCGTGCTGCTGCTGTGCTGCGAAAGTACTAATGTGGAGCAAAAGGGTTACACAATGTCCGAAAAAACCGTCGGCGTAATCTTTGAGGAGATATTCCGTCAGAGCCCGCGTCAGCGCATAATGGTGGCGACATTTTCCTCCAATATTCACCGAATCCAACAGGTGGTCAATTCGGCGATCAATTATAAGCGAAAGGTCGCTGTGGTCGGCCGAAGTATGGCCAATGTTGTGAAAACGGCGTGTGAACTGGGGTATTTGGATATACCGTCGCATATCCTGATTGACATTACGGAGATAAAGAACTACAGGGACGAAGACGTGGTCATTATCACAACCGGCAGTCAGGGCGAGCCAATGGCAGCGCTTTCGCGGATGGCGTCGTCCGATCACAGGCAGGTCGAGATTAAGCCCACCGATAAGATTATAATCAGCGCGTCGCCTATCCCGGGCAATGAAAAGACCATAACCAAGGTTATAAACTCGCTGATGAGCAAAGGCGCGGAGGTTATTTACGAGGGCTTGATGGAAGTCCACGTGTCCGGCCACGCCAAGCAGGAAGAGATTAAGTTAATGCACGCGCTGACAAAACCCAAGTTCTTAATGCCCATTCACGGCGAATACAGGCACCTGAAACAGCATAAGGATTTGGCGATATCGCTGGGCATGAAAAAGGAAAATATATTTGTAATGGGAATCGGCGACGTTTTGGAACTGACAGAGGATACCGCGCGCGTCAACGGTTCGGTGCCGTCTGGGCAGGTGCTTGTGGACGGGCTGGGCGTCGGCGACGTGGGGAATATTGTGCTGCGCGACCGCAAACATCTGTCGCAGGACGGCCTGATGATTGTGGTGGTCAGCATTGATAAGGAATCCGGGCAGATCATAGCTGGCCCCGATATTATTTCCCGCGGGTTTGTATATGTGCGCGAATCCGAAAACCTGATGGAGGAGGCCAGGGGTGTTGTGCGCTCCGCGTTATCGGATGGGGGGGATATTTCAGAGTGGTCTTATCTCAAGACATTGATAAAGGATACGCTGAAGGAATATGTATGGCAGAAAACAAAACGTTCTCCCATGATCCTGCCGATCATAATGGAGGTTTAAGCGTGGAGCGCAAGGCGCGGGATCTAGCCGACGCAATCACGGAAAACCGTGAGTATCGGGAATACACCGAGGCGTATAACAGGCTCAGCCCTGAGGAGATTGAGAAACTGCGCTCGTTTAAACATACGGAATCGCTGATTCCGCCGGGCGGCCGCATGAACTTTGAGGAGGAAAAAAGGATCGGCAATCTCTATACCGTGCTTACGCTGAATAAAAATATCAAAGCCTTTATTGAGAAAGAGCGCGCGGTATGCGCGACTCTGACCCATGTGTTCGATATTGTCGGGGATATTCAGTTGTTTATGTTCGAGTAGGATGCAAAGAAAGGCGCTGTTTGAAACTCAGCGCCTTTTCTAAATTAATTAAGCTCATTTCCACCGATTATTTCTCCCAGTGTTCCGTCGGCTTTAAACTCACGGTAGATATGGAACTAAGGGAAAACTATATACATCTGCGCTATGGTTCGCGGGAAGAGGACTACGCGTACGCCGGCCTGCGACAAGCTGAGTCATATGAAGACGGCATAACGATTTATTCGGGTTTGATTATGCAAATGGTAATCCCGCGATCCGCCTTTACTCACCCGGAAGATCAACAAACGTATTATCTTTTTTCCGTTATGAAAAACATAGGAAAACATAGGAACCCTATATTCTTCTTTAAAGTTCAACCTGATTAAGCAATATACTTAACCATGTCTACCACTTTCGGCTGTAACGACCAGCCACTA
>JAISZF010000201.1 GCA_031269415.1 Clostridiales bacterium | reverse complement strand
ACCCCCAGCAAATTTGCGGCTTCACCTATGGATACATACTTTTTGCTGTCGGTTTTCATGCTTCATCCCCTCAGCAATGATTATATCCCATTTTTTCCAATTTTACAACTATATTTTACAATTGTTTCATATGCTTTGGGAAACTGTTTGTAACCCATCTGTTCCAAAACCAGATCCAATTTAGTTATGGCAAATATCGGCAGTGTCGCTCTCTTTCCCTCAACTCTTCCATATGAATCCTGTAGTTTCACCACGCAATTTATATCCCCTCGCGTTAAAGCCCGGTTAGCGGAATAAGCCGAACCCTGCGCCGCCTTTACTTCAATGCCCGCGTATCCGCCCGTCGAAAGCGTTTCCAGGAAATCGATTTCCTCTCTCGGATCCTTGCGCAGATAAGAAACAACTCGCTTGCTTTGGCTTAACCGTTCCGTTGTTTTATTCAAAAAGAGATAAACGAAATTTTCAGCCAAGTATCCGCGACAATTAGAATTAAAAGCTAAATTATGCCTGTTCAGCAAATAACTTACTTTCCCCAGATCAGAGAAATTTCCATGTCCCGGTTTGTCAAAACACCCCGCGATCCATCACTTCCAGGCAATAACCCGTATTCAGCAGCGCCTTGGCGCGTTCGCGCTGCCCCGCCTCCAGGATCTCCTCAATAACCTGTTCCCTATCCGCGAGGATCCTATCCGCGTAATTCTTCAGCTCTTCCCAGCGGAAATCCTCCACCAGCCGGTAAAACCGCTGGTTCAGCGCGTCCATCTGCACCTTTATTTTGGAATCATAGACCAGACCGATAACCGGCGTGCCGCTTTTCGCGGCGTAGATCAGCGTATGCAGACGCATACCCAGAATAAACTCGGATTTGGCGACCACGCCGCGCAATTGCTCGGATGTGTAGCGATCGCCTAAAAAAATCGCCTGCTGTTTCATCAGCCCCATTATACGCCTGGAGATCTCAGAATCGTCCACAGGGCGCATAGGTATGAATAAAGCCGTGTATCTGTACGACTGCGTGATATAGTCCGCGAATTTGGCGATCTCTTCCTCAAAGCCCGGCATGTTGTACTTCCACTTACGCACCGCGACGCCGAAAAACCTCTTACCCTCCAACCCCAAGCCGGCCAACAGGTTCTGCACTTCGTCCTCGTCCACATTGTTCAGGCTGAACGCGGCGTCAGCGGTTACATGAATCTCCGGGTTAGTTACCCCGAAATGCTTCAGCGTCTGCTCGGACAATTCGTCGCGCAAGGTAATCATTTCCACTCGGTTCAGCGCGTTCCGAACGCGCGCTATATTTACCGGCTGCCGCACCGGGCCAATCCCGTTGGCGTACAGCATATTACGCACCCCGCATTTGTAAGCGCGGTTAATCAGCCACAGATAGTATATGAGCGACTGCGTGCTGGTTACGTCCTGAATGAGGCTGCCGCCGCCGGTAATCAGCATCTTGGCCTTCCTCAGCGCGCGGTATACCGAAAAGAGATTATAGCGGTTTATGGAGTCCACGCCATACAGTAAACGGGTTTCCCTGGGCCGCATGGACAGCACGGTAATATTCAAACCGGGCCGCGCGCCTTTCAGCCCGTCAATCACCGATTTAAGCACTGTATCATCGCCGTTGTTGTTAAACCCGTAATAACCGGAAATTACGGTATCGATGGGTTTTCTGGGGTATCGGACCATTTCGTACAACGCAAGCGCGTCCCGGCTCATGCGATCTACCGAATAATATTCCCTGACCACACTTCGAGCGTAATCGCCCAACGCGGCGCGCTCATTCACGGAACGGTTCAGGATCTCCGTAATGTCTTCCGCCAGCGTGCGGGCTTCTGTGTCCGGGCATCCCCGGCAGGTAAAATTTGTGCTGATCCCTATATCCAGCATATCTTCATTAAACTGCCCGATGTACCCCGGATCGCCCGCCAGGATAACCGGCATTCCGACGGACATAGCCTCCAAAGCCGCGCGGCTGATGCCCACGAATATCGTACCCGACCTCAGGAAGCGTTTAACGTCCGTGCGGCTACCCACCGCCTTGATATATTCGGCTCCGGCCAGTTCGTTTCTGTGCCTGACCTGCCTGAAGATATTCTCCTCATCGTCCCCGCCGCCCACGATAATTAATTCGATATAGGGAAATGTCTTTCTGGCGATCTCCACCGCGTCCATGAGTTTATACGCCGTGCGGTTTGCCTTGCGATCCATCCGGCTCACATGAACGACGCGCGGCCCGTACGGGTTTAAATTCAGTTCCCGCGCCAATTCCGGGTCTTCGTCAGCCGGGGAGAATTTATCCGTGTCAATGCCGTTAATTGTCAGGATGATCTGTTCTTCGGGAACGCCGTAGATGTCAATTAAATACTTTTTAAGATCCTCGCTGACGGACAAAGAGCCGTCGCCCCAGCGGGAAAGGAAGTTCCACGGGAAAGAGGCGTTAAAATCCCAATGCACGGTCGTCACAAAACGAAAACCCAGCTTTTTTTGCAGCAGGCCGCAGATAAAGGCGGGTATACGGGCATGAGCGTGAACGAGTTTTATATTGTTTTCGCGGATGATCTTCTCCAGCGCGGCGTACGCGTAAAATATATTGCCGAGCTGTTTGTTGTGCAGCGGCACGTTAAAGTGCTTTACTCCGCTTTCCGTCAGTTCTTTCACATAGACTCCACCGTTTGACGCGACATATACGTCCACCCCGCGCCTCTTCAAAGCCTTGCAGAGTTCCAGTACATGCGTTTCCGCCCCTCCGATATTCAACCCCATCAGGGTCATTAGCACCTTATAATTCGTGTCCAAGATGTCACCGCTTTCTCAGGTATTTTCCCAGAATGCCGAAAGCTGCCACGGCTTCGGGCAGCCGCGTGAGCCGGGCCAGGCCCATATAGATAACCGCTCCGGCGGCGGCGGGCAGCGATATACCCCATATCTCGCCGGCGATATTGTCAGCAATTCTCGCGGACACAAAATCGCGCGCCCATACGACCGCCCACAGCATGATCAGCCCGATTGCCAGCATTTTCAATAGATCCGCGAATAACCGTCCGTTTACAATCCCTTTCACCTTCCGGTTCATAACCCACAGCATAACCGCGGCGGCCAAACTTATAGATACGGAAGAAGCCAAGGCCGGCCCGCCTACCCCCAAAAACCTGACAAGGCCCCAACTCAAGCCAAAATTAGCGGCGATAGCCAAAACGGAGGTCAGCATAGGCGTTTTTCCTTCCTGAAACGCGTAAAACCCGCGCGTTAACAGGTTTTGCAGTCCAAAACCGCACATGCCCGCGGAAAAATATATCAGCGCGGCGGATGTCAAATCAGTGGAAAGCGCGGTGAATTCGCCGCGCTCGTAAAACAGCCGCACCAGCGGCCCGCTTAGCGCGATCAGCCCGAAGCTCATGGGCAGCAGCAGAAAAAACATCGCCCTGATCGTCCGCGACATGGTTTCGCCGAAAGCCCCGCGATCTGAATTAACCGCCTGCACACTCAGCTTAGGAAAGATAACGTTAGTAATCGACAGCACAAAGACGCCGCTTAACACGGAATACAGATTATTGGCGTATGTAAGCGCGTTAAACGACTGCTCCCCGTATATGTCCAGATGTGCCATCCTGCCGTTCACCAAGAGATTTACCGGCGTAACCCATGTGCTGACCATAACGGGCAGCATCAGAACGCCTATTCGTTTTAATCCCTCGTCCCGCAAATCAACGTGAAAGCGAAACCTGAATTTGTTCTTTACTAAAAACGGGATCTGTATAAGAAACTGCGCCAGCCACCCGGTAACAAACGCAACGCACAGCCCCGTGACGCCGAACCGATCCATGAAAAAGAAAAAATAAACCAATATAACCGCGTTTGAAACCAGCCCCATGGCCGCGGGCGCGTTGAACTCTCCCATCGACTGAAGCACGCCCGTCAGCGAAAACGCAAGGCACCCGAGTACAATCGTCAGCAGCATGATCCGCAGCAGCACGGTTCCGAGCGCGATTGCGCCGGAATTTCTGCCGCCGTCGTATAAACGCAGAATCGGCTCCGCCAGCGCCATAAAGATAATCGTCGCCAGCGCGGAAGCGATCAAAATAACCGAGATAAAATTATGCGCCAGCTTAAACGCGCTCTCACGCCCGCGCCGCTCCAACACCTCGTTGAACACAGGTATAAAACTGGCCGATATGGCCGAACTGAATAGCACGTCCATGAAATTGCGCGGCAGAACGCCGGCGTAATTAAAAGCGGTAGCCTCGACAGTGGCGGTACCGAAATAAGATCCCGCAAAACTGTCGCGCAGAAGCCCCAATGCCTTGCCCGCGAACGTTATGATCATCATTACGGCTACTGTCCGCAGCGCGCCGCTATTCTTTCGCATGGAATCCACGACCTTTTACGCGTTTTGATGATAGAATACCATTTAATCAGGCGGCGGGCAAGACTCTGTTTAAGCCCGCCGACCCGCCGCGGCGGCAGGCGGTTATGTGAGACGATCGCTCTATGCAAAGAGACCGCGCTTAGGTGCAGCGCGGTCTCTTTGCATTAGCAATGTATCGGTTACATCAAGCCACTTCCCTTGTATAACGCTCTCAAGGCAGCATCAGGGCGAATCACTTCGCCTCGGAGTCCCCGTTGTTACGGCGTTTATTGATAGTGCCGATATATCTGTACATACTAGCTTCAGAGCATGAGAGCTTTTCGGCGATTGTGCTGACCGCTCCGCGCAGTATAAAGACACCTTTATCCAGTAGCTTCTCCACAACAGCCAACCGCTCCACTTGAGTGAGCTGACCCTGTTTTCGAGAGTCGATGTTCATTTCAGTCAGAACGGATTGAATGATCTCTTCCATGCTCTCGTAAAAATTCTCAGACTGAGGCAAGGGATCCGTCGCACTTGATCCCCACGCTTCCATTCCGATCAGCCTCAGCACTTGCTTGCTTAGATCCAAATATTTGCTGGCGTCGATGTTGATACAAAGCATTCCCAGCAGTTCACCGTCGCGCTTGATAAAAAACGTCGACGACCTGAGAGTCTTACCGTCACGTGTCTTGCCTATATAATTGCTGACGCAGTCTCTTGTTTTCCAAATCTCGTCATTGATAAACCTCAGCGCTAAGTCGGTCAAAGGCGAGCCGACCTTGCGACCGCTGATGTGGCTGTTGGCGATGGCCCTTATACACATAAGGTCTTTTCTCGTATCCTGTAGCACAACCTCACAATTATCGCCAAACGCCTTGCCTAAGAAGTTGAGAATCTCTTCAAACATTTTCATTACGTCCATCATTGGTTCCGTTATGAAAAACATAGGAAAACATAGGAACCCTATATTCTTCTTTAAAGTTCAACCTGATTAAGCAATATACTTAACCATGTCTACCACTTTCGGCTGTAACGACCAGCCACTA
>JAISZF010000198.1 GCA_031269415.1 Clostridiales bacterium | reverse complement strand
TCCTTCTTCATGCATAGGGCGGGATACGTAACACAGGCTTCCGTCCAGAGTCCCGCAAGTATAACGTCCTTCCTTCCGGTAGACTCAACGGCTTTTCTCAGATTCTTGTCTTCCCAGGCGTTGATGGAAGTCCGGTCTATCGGTACTGTCTTAGGAGACAACTGCTGGATTTTGGAGGCCAGCAGGCCGGAAAATGTCCTTGCTTCGACCGTGGTCAGAATTACGGGTACATTAAAGACCTGCGCCGCCTTGACGAGGCCCGTCGTGTTGTTCAGGATTCTTCCGCGTGTCGCGCTCTCCACGCCGAAATACATCTGCGGCTGATGATCGATTACAACCAGTGCCGCGCGGGTAGGATCCAACAGGGTTTCCGGGTAATTTCTCAAAATAATCACTCCTTTTTTATACCGCGCAACGTTATCAATTGCTATATATACGCAGTCGAATGGCGTTGTACGGGTTGTGTCTTGGCAGATCTAAATGCTCGCCAGTATATGATACACTCTTATTTTACCCGGTGCTTCAATTTATATCCGGGCGGCAAAAAAATTTCCTATGCCAGAAAAAACGCCAGAAAAAACGCTTGTAATTCGGCTCGAAGCGTGATAAGCTAACGGTATGATACAGAAATGGATTGATGAAACTTGGCGTCAGCAAAGCATGATTGATAGTGCCGTCGAAATGGCGGTCGAAGTCCGAGATGACTATTGGCAGGAAAAGTTTGAAATGGCATTATCTGAAAAGGACGCCGAAATCGAACGCCTCTCTCGGAGGAATTGACCGCGCTAAAATAGAGGTTGCTTTAGCAAAAAAATTTCACGCAAAAAAATTTCCTATTGACAAAACCACTTTCATAAGTTATTATTTTAACATGCAAAGGCGCTTACCACATTTGTGGCAGCGCCTATTTTTTTGTCCATTTTATGGACATATCATGGGGGGGACATTATGGAATTCTCAGGAATTAACACTGCGTGGGTATTGGTTGCGGCCGCTTTGGTTTTCTTTATGCAAGCCGGGTTCGCGATGGTTGAAACAGGTTTTACGCGCGCGAAGAACGCGGGCAATATTATCATGAAAAACCTGATGGACTTCAGCATCGGTACGCCTTTATTCTGGCTGCTGGGCTTTGGTATCATGTTCGGCGGTTCCGGCGCGATCTTCGGCTCGTTTGACCCGTTGGTAAGGGGCGATTACAGCGCGGTTTTGCCCTCCGGCGTACCCCTGCCGGCGTTTTTGATTTTCCAGACAGTGTTCTGCGCCACCGCCGCGACAATTGTTTCCGGCGCGATGGCCGAACGCACAAAATTCTCCGCCTACTGTCTATACAGCGCGGTGATCAGCCTGTTGGTTTATCCGATATCCGGTCATTGGATCTGGGGCGGCGGCTGGCTGGCGCAATGGGGATTTCACGATTTCGCGGGTTCCACAGCCGTGCATATGGTCGGCGGCGTCGCCTCTCTGGTCGGCGCGTCCGTGCTAGGTCCGCGTATCGGAAAGTATAACAAAGACGGCACCGCGAACGCTTTCCCGGGCCACAGCCTTACATTGGGCGCGTTGGGTGTGTTTATACTGTGGTTCTGCTGGTTTGGTTTTAACGGCGGCTCGACCGTTTCCATGGAAGGGGACGCCATATATACAGCCGGCAGCGTATTTGTTACCACAAATCTGGCCGCCGCGGTCGCGGCTTGTACCACGATGCTGTTTACGTGGTTCCGTTATAAGAAACCCGACGTTTCCATGACGCTTAACGGCGCGCTGGCGGGGTTGGTCGCGATAACGGCTGGGGCGGATGTCGTCAGTCCGGTCGGCGCTTTCTTTATCGGATTGATATCGGGTTTTGTGATTGTTCTGGGCATTGAGTTTGTGGATCAGAAACTCAAGGTAGACGATCCTGTGGGCGCGGTTGGCGTTCACGGCATATGCGGAGCGTTGGGCACCATACTCACGGGTTTCTTCGCATTGGAAGGCGGGCTGCTGTATGGAGGCGGTTTCGCGTTCCTTGGCAAACAGATTGTGGGCGTTGTGGTTGTGGCCGTTTACGTGGCGGTTGTTATGTTCGCCGTATTTACCGTTATTAAGAAAACTATTGGCTTGAGAGCGTCAGCCGAGGAGGAAATTAAAGGCTTGGATTCCACGGAACACGGTCTGGCTTCCTCATACGCCGACTTTGTGTTCGCGTCGGGCGGAGGCGTGGCGGTTCCGGGCAGCGCGCCCATTACGGTTGTAGAGGCTGAAAAGGCGGTGCCGCTGGGTACGAATAAGGAAGACGCGGAGTTTACCAAGGTGACAATTATCTTTAAGCCCGAGTATCTGGATCTTTTGAAGCAGGCTATGAACGATATCGGCATAACCGGCATGACTGTCACCAGCGTGCTGGGATATGGTCTGCAAAAGGGCCGCACCGACTTCTATCGCGGTATAAAGATCGAGACTCCGAATTTGCTGCCGAAGCTGCAGATGGATATAGTGGTTTCCGCTGTGCCGGTCGAGTCCGTAATCAGCACGGCGCAGAAAGTACTGCAAACAGGGCATATCGGCGATGGGAAGATATTTGTGTACCAGGCGAGGAACGTGGTGAAGATCAGTACGGGCGAGCGCGGGTACGCCGCGTTGCAGGGGAAGGATGATATTTAAGCGGTTTGAAATCCGGCGGGGGGAATAAATCTTATGCCCTCGCCGGTTTTTTGTGTGCCGAATAATTATCCGCATGTTAATAAAGTTGCCTTTTTCACAAATAATATGTTATACTCGGCGTGCCTGAATGTGTGGGAGATTATAACAACGCGATTTTAAGGGGTTTTATCGCCATCCAGCGTTTCAGGTTCATTTATACGCGTATTTTTTCTGACAAAATCGCAAGCCTCTTTGATTTGAACATCTAACGGGCCTTCTATATCTTTGGCGTCCAACTGGTAGATTGCGTTGCGTTGAACGCCGCTGTAAGCGACCGCCTGAATAAAAGCGTTCCAGATATATTCGTTCGGGCGGGAACTGCCCATTAAAACGCCGCTGACAGTCGGGCAGATCCCGCTTTCATCATCGGTTAGAAGTTTCAATTTCAATAAAAATTCTTCGTCATTATCAGGAGACAGCGGAGTTTTGAATTTCCCGTTATGAAAAACATAGGAAAACATAGGAACCCTATATTCTTCTTTAAAGTTCAACCTGATTAAGCAATATACTTAACCATGTCTACCACTTTCGGCTGTAACGACCAGCCACTA
>JAISZF010000191.1 GCA_031269415.1 Clostridiales bacterium | reverse complement strand
TGTTGGAAAGTATTGTCAACTATGGAACGACCAATGAAACGGTCACCGAGACGAGATTTCAGCAAGCCGTATTTAAGCAAGGAATTACCTACGTAGATAACGAAACAACAGTTGTATTTGAAGGTCTACCCCCGGGAACGTATCGGATTTCTGAATTAACGTCTCTTCGTTATGATGTCGCCGTCGCCGCGACTAAAGGCGATGACCCGCTGCCCAATGGCAACAGCGTTACTGTCGACGCCAATAATAATAATGTCATTGTCGTTATTTCCAACACCGGCGTAACAGCAGCCAGCCAACCCGGCTATATTACGGCTATTTTCACCAATGAAAAGACACATTACTCATACCTAAGCGACACCGATATAGCCGTCAATAAATTCCAGCCCCAGGCATTGTCTCCCCTTACGCCATGCGAGCCGGACATCGTGACGGTGACGGTTAAAGACGGCAACAATATTGTCTTGAAGACGTTGTACCTGATAAAGGGCGGCGTTCTAAAGATGAGCGACTTCAAGACTATAGCCGCACAAGCAGGCGTTACGTTTGTGAACAATAGTTGGAGAATTATTTCCCAAGATCCAGCTTGGAACTTCGAAACGTTGTTATTGAGCTTTGCCGTTCCTACGCAGATTTTTGGCGACTGCGAAATTACGATACCTTCAGGCGCGCCGCCGCGCAATCCACCCGCGCCTCTGATTATGCGCTTGACCGAGCAAATGGTATTATCCGTCCAACCGATGAATACGGAACTGCAAAATACAAGCTTTGAAGAGTTTGACGTGGATTACTTCCCCATCGAATGGGAGCTCGAAGGAAACAACTATGGGCACGCGCCATTCTTAACCGCGTCGGATACCTATCTCAAAGTATCCGAACAGGCGCTGACAACAGAAAGCGAAGATCCTATCACCACAGGACAGGCGCTGACGTTTGCGACTGACGACCCCGTCGTCACCGGACAATCGCTGAATATCGCGGACAGAGGCGACTATTACCTGAATTATCTGCGTGGGCCAGCGACGGATAAAGAGCTTTCATATCCGTATAACACAAGTTATAGCGGAGCCACCCAAGTCGTAAGAGAACAGCCTCCGGGCACGTACGTCTTAAGCGCGTATTTCCTGACGGATCAAAGTACAGTTGACCTGTTAAATGCCGAGAACAGCGACGGTTCGTTTATAAGCCTGGAGATTATCGACGCTGTAAGCGGCGTGTTGTTAGCCGATAATAGACTTGATTTAAGCGACGCCGTGGAAAACTGGGCTTTTAAAAAAGCGGTCGTCACAACGGAAGAGACGACGGATTTCTACCTTAGACTCTCGTTTTATAAAACCTTGCCCGATACGGTAATGTGGGCGGTGACGGACTTGACCAGTTTTTCAATTTATCCGATGGATACGCAGGAATAACGCCCGCGTAACATAATTGTTACAGTCCACGCGATTTACAATCGGCGCTAAATCACAGCCGCCCGCCGACAGCCCTAAAGGAATTGTTGCCTTTGCGGCGCCTTCGCGGTATGATGACGTTGGAGGTGATTGATATGGCGAACAACAACACACTCGGATTTGTTTGACTGACGCGATAACAGCCATAAGGGAGCCTTTTGATAATATGGCTCTAACTCTTGAAAATATGATGGATGAATTTGGTTATGTCAATAAAAGCGTCGTAAGCGAGGCGGAGGAAAAGATAGCCCGGCTGGCTGTGGAAGTGGAAATGTCTAGGGCCGAAAAGGTTCAAATTATTAAAAAGGCGGAAGAGGAAAAAGCCCAACTGATTAATTATCAATATCAAAGTGACATGAAAGGTATCGTGAAGGCCGCGTGTAAATAATACGCGCGGCTTTCGCGTCTGTCACTGATATTGGAGTTTTGATTACAGCACAACATCAAAAACACGGGTACCATCCCAATCAATCCACCGCGCTCTTGGCGAGCGGTTTTTATCTTTCCTGAAGTCATATGTCAAAAGGTAACCTATTGTCATCCCCTTGCTTTTTAAATATCCAGCAAGTTGATCGTAAGCCTTTTCATGAGCGGATTCCCCATACCACAGCTTTAATTCCACGACAAACTGATCCGGCCCGAAATCCACGACTAAATCCATTCGCCGCTGGTCGGTCAACCGGCTTTCAATATGGTAAAAACCGTTTCCATTTATCAGCGGTTTTAGATACGTTAAAAACAGCATCCGCCCGTGTTCCTCAATAAACGGCGCGGAGTCTTCCGTGAATGTCTGCCTGAAATGCTCCGCGAATTTTATAAGGCACCGCTCCATGTCAAAGCGGCCGCCCAGGATTATATCGCCATGGTATCCTGTTATCTGATTATGACCGCGATTCTCATCATCTTTCGCGATAAAATAATCAGAACACACGATTTCAAATATACGGTTAGAAACCTGAGCGTATCCATTATTATTGCTGATTATTCCGAACATCGCCGCGCGTTGAATGGTAGGCACGGCGTTAAGATAGTTTTTGCGTTTTCCAAGGATCAAAATATCGTAGATAAACGAATAAAGATCAGGATAATTTTCTAGATTTTTACTTATATCATCAAACAGAGTATTTTGGCCGAATACAGTGTTGCTTTGGCGAATCAATAATTTAACGGCGTTTCGCGCGCCGCGCGGCGTCCAATCTTGTAATAGGGATTTGTCTTTATCAAGTAATTGACAAATTTTCGATACTAAAAAAGGGTATCCGCCGGTATATTCATAAATCGTCTCTGAAACCCGATAAACATCCATACCGGTTGAGTGATCCGTTTCATAGTTATACAGCATTGTCGCGATGTCCGCGGGATGAAAAGACATGTCAACCAAAAAATCCGCGGCTATGTTCCAAGGCGAGTTCAGTAAAGGGGCTTGACGCTCGGAAGGAGAATATACGCCTTCATTAGCGAGTTTCACTTTGAGGTTACGAATATCGTGAACACCCGCGAGAATTACACTTTTGAAAGTACTCCCCTGGTTGTTTTTGCGGCTAAGAAACTTTTGGCGTAAGAGTCCTATAAAATGAATAAAAACTCTGTTGTCGCTGGTTTTGTCCACTTCGTCAATAATGAGCACTACTTTTTTATCCCCGCACATCGCTGTTATGTGTTTATCCAGCGATATAAAACTATTAACGTCCGCGTTCATCCAACTGTCCGCGTAGTTCGATTCATAAACGACCGGGGATTCACTTAATGCGGTTTGAATTTTATTCATCAAAGCGTCGCAAAACGCCGCCGCGTTTTCAAAGCTCTCATCGCCTAACCCTTCAAAGCTGATACTGGCGCAGATATACTCATTGGAGAGCCTGCGCGTCAACGCGCTGATTAATGTGGTTTTTCCATATTGGCGCGGACGGTTTATCGTGAAATACAAGCCCTCGTCCACCATTTCTTTTACTTTATCCACCCGGCCGTTTATATCCACCATATAGTCATATTCAGGAACGCACAATCCCGTGATGTTAAACTGCCTCTTCCTCACAAGAATCCCCTCCATATCCCAGTCTTACAGTGTAATTATATAACAGAAATAAGCCGCGCTCAATAACTATCGGAGGTGGATTGAAATAGCGAAGCAATGGCCGTCGCGGGAATGATAAAGATTTCGGACTCGCCAGGAGAAGAAATATGAATAGGGGTGACTGACGATGAAAATCCCCCAAGAATGTTCTTGAGGGAAAGGAACGTCCTTAATGGAATGGAGCTTTGCTTGGTGAGCGTGTCACTTGTTCATTAAAACGCGAAATTCCCGTTCACAAACACCGGCGTTTCCGTACCGTCGGCCTCCACGCCGATTATGCTCAAGTCCTCGCTGCCGATCATAAAGTCCACGTGAATCAGCGAATCATTCACTCCCGCTTCCCGCAGTTCATCCTTAGTCATCGTCTCCGAACCGGCCAGATTAATCGGGTACGCCCTGCCCAGTGCCAGATGACAGGAAGCGTTTTCGTCAAACAGCGTGCTGTAGAACAGAATGCCCTGCCTGTTTATCGGTGAGTCAAAAGGCACCAGCGATACCTCGCCCAAGTAACTCGCCCCTTCGTCGTTTTCCAATAGGCCTTTTAAAACAGCTTCGTTCTTCTTAGCCTTAAAGTCAACCACACGCCCGTTCTTGAGCGTAAACTCAAATCCCTCTATCAGGTTGCCGCTGTATGAAAGCGGCATGCTGCTGACCACGCGTCCGTTGACGCCGTTGCGCTTGGGCAATGTGAAGATTTCCTCGGTTGGGATATTGGGGTTAAAATACCGGCCTGTCTTATCAATCTCCTTACCGCCCAGCCATATGTGTCCCTTGGGCAGTTCTATAAGCAGATCCGTGCCCAGCGCGTTCTTGTATTTAAGGGCCGCAAAATTCTTATTATTCAGCCAGTCCTCCCGCATCTTGAAATTCTCGTTGTGCCTGCGCCAGTCTTCAACGGGATTCTCGCCGTTCGCTCGGGAAGCTCGCAGAATAGCCTGCCACAGCTTCTCTTCCGCTTCCTTGGCAGGCAAGCCGGGAAAGACCTTAGCCGCCCACTTATCGGAAGGGAAGCCCACGACGCACCATTTGACTCTGTTGGACATGGTGTTGTCGCTATGCGCCGACAGCGCGCGGCTGCGGCTCATGGTGCTGCGGCGCAGACGATCCTGCTCCACTCCCGCCAGGAGATCCGGATCATCGGATTCCACGTGCAGGTACACGGTTTGTTTCGCGTCATAATACGAGAATAATTCCACTATCCAAGTAGGATATTCGTCAAACACCGCGGAATCCGCCCGCAGAAAACGCGCGCGTTCGCAATCCTGATCAATCCATCGGCAAACGACCTCCCTCGCGCCGCAATCATACGCGAGCCGCGTCACCACGCGGACAAACGGGGCGTCGGTGAGGTTGGCGGTAATAACAACCGTGTCGCCATTCTGAACATTACCGCCCACGCGGACAAATACATCCGCTAACTTTCGCATCTCTTCCTGTTTCATCAACTGACTCCTCCCAGAACTTTTAATTCCGCTTCTTCCTTAAACTGATTCGTGTACAAATGGTAATAGGCCCCGCGCAGCCTCAGCAATTCGCGGTGGCTGCCGGACTCCACTATCTTCCCGCCGTGGATCAGCAGAATCCTGTCGCATGACCTTATGGTGGACAGTCTGTGAGCCACAATAAAGCTGGTGCGCCCGTTTAAGACAATCTCGACCGCGTCCTGTATCAGGCGCTCAGTTTCGGTGTCTATGGAGGAAGTGGCTTCGTCCAGCACAAATATACGCGGGTTGGCTATGATGGCCCGGGCGAAAGAAATAAGCTGCTTCTGCCCGGAGGAGAGCCGTCCCCCGCCCTCGCCCACTTCCGTGTCAAATCCCCTATCCAGTTTCATGATGAAGTCATACGCGCGAACCGTCTTGGCCGCGTTAATAACCTCTTCGGCTGTGGCGTCCTGTTTAGCGTAGCGGATATTATCCGCCACAGTGCCGCTGAAGAGGTGCGGCGACTGAAGCACATAACCCAGATTCGATTGCAGCCATATCTGCGAGCGTTCCCGGTAATCGACGCCGTCTATACGGATTTCCCCGGCGGTCGGCTCATAGAAACGGCAGATCAGGTTTACAATGGTACTCTTGCCGGCCCCGGTTTCACCCACCAGAGCAATCCGCTCCCCTGCCCTGATACGCAGGTTGAAATCGGAAAGCACCTGTTCGCCGGATGAATAAGCGAAGCCAACATGATCAAACACGATGTCGCCCGATATTTCAGGCCAGTTTTCCGGCCTCGGATTCACGCTGTCGCCGTATTTCTCAATAATATCCGGCCGGTCTTTTATTTCCGGCTCGGTCTCGATCAATGAAATCGTGCGCTCGGCGGCGGCCTGCGCGGACTGAAACTCGGAAAACACGCGCGCGATCTGCTGCACAGGTTCAAACATCTGAAGCGTGTACGAAATAAACACGGAAAACGTGCCAAGCCCGATAAGACCGCCCTGTACCTGAACGCCGCCGTTCCACAGCACCAGCCCAACCAGAATAGAACCCAGCGACACCACAACCGGCAGATATACCGCCGATACAATGGCCGCGCGGCAGCTCGCCCCGCGCATTCCCGACGAGAGTATTTTGAATTCCTCGAAATTGCGATCCTCACGCACAAGCGTTTTTGTGGTGCGCGCGCCGTTTATGCCCTCGTTGTAAGCGCCGGTTATCTTGGAATTCAGCTTTCTGACCTCGCGGTGGTTCTTCAGAATAATACGCTGAAAGAATACGCTTACGGCCATAAGAAATGGGAACACCGCCAGCGAAATCAGGGCCAGCTTGACATTCAGCGCAAACATGCAGACCAGCACAATAAGAATAATAGCGACGCCCCAGATCAGATCCAGCAGGCTCCACGACACAACGTCTCCGATGCGCTGGGCGTCGGAGGTCATGCGGGCCATAATCCACCCGACCGGCGTTTTGTCATAGTACGAAAACGAGAGTTCCTGAAGGCGGTTAAACCCTGCCTTCCGCATGGTGTAAACCACGCCGCACTCCAAGCGCCCCGCGTTCAGAATAAAGTAGTAGATTATAAAGGATTGTATCACCAGTAAAGCCGCGTATATCAGCACAAAAACCGGAAAGCCGTCCATGGTGTTCTTAGTGATGAAATTATCAATGGCGTATTTTGACATCAGCGGAAACGCGGCGTCACAGCTTGCCAGAATTATCATTGTGACAAATATAAGCGTTATTTCTTTCTTGTATATTTTCATCATTCCGAACAGTTTTATCCACAGTTTCAGATCCAACTGTTTCGTGTAGTCCTGTTCCTCATAATAGCTCATTCATTAACCGCCTCCGTTTCGAACTCGTCCTCCAGCATATTTTGAATATTCCAGATACGCGAGTACAAGCCCTCGCGGCTGATAAGCTCCTCATGTGTACCGGAGTCAGCCAGCCCGCCGTTTTCCAGCACAAATATCCGATCCGCTTCCATCAGCGTGGTAATGCGCTGCGATATGATAAACATGATCACGCCGGCCCTGCGTTCCTTCAAAGCCGCGCGGATCTGGGCGTCCGTCTCGGTATCCACCGCGCTCAGCGAATCGTCGAATATGAGTATGTCGCTTTCCCTAATCAACATCCTCGCTATAGCGACACGCTGTTTCTGGCCGCCGGAAAGCGTCACGCCCCGTTCACCCACAAGCGTGTCGTATCCCTTTTCAAAATCCATGATTACGTCATGGACGGCGGCGGTGCGCGCGGCTTCGTAGACCTCGTCATTTACAGCGTCGTAGCGTGCCATGCGGATATTTTCGGAGATTGTCTTGGAAAACAGAAACGGTTCCTGCAGCACTATGCCCACTCGGCGGCGCAGCCAGCTCTTTTCTATGGCTCTAAGTTCCGTGCCGTTTATTGTAACGGAACCTGTACTATAATCATATAATCGCAGCAGGATGTGCATTATCGTGGATTTGCCGGAACCCGTCGCGCCGAGTATGGCAATGGTTTCTCCGGCTTTTATATGGAAGCTGAGGTCGTTAAGCACGGGCTTTTTGTCCTCGTAGGCGAACGAAACGTGGCTGAACACGATATCGCCGTTCAATGGACTCGGCGCCGCGCCCTCCGTATCGCGCTCCGGCACGGTGTTGATGATTTCATACACCCTGCCCATAGACACGCCCATACGCCCCATTTCACTCAATATCCGGGCAAGCTGGCGCATGGGGAACACCAGCATTCCGACGTATGTATTAAACACCAGCAGCGAACCCAGGCTGATAGTACCCTGTATCGTAAAATAAATGCCGATAAAGAGTACCAGAGCGATCTGCGAGAGACAGAGGAAATCGGAAAAACCCCAAAAATACGACATCTGCCTGGTCATTTGTATGCCCAGGGCACGGAAGGCCGCGTTCTTTTCCTCGAATTTGTCCACCTCATACCGCTGCCTGCCGAACGCCCGCACCACGCGCACGCCGGTCAGGTTCTCCTGCAGCACCGTCTGAAGCTCGCCCTCTTTCTCGTCGGAGAGTTTAAACACGGCTGTGATGCGCTTAAAGAAAATGAAGCTGAGCGCAAGAACCATGGGCATTACAATAACGGACATCAGGGTCAGGAATCCGTTCATGCCGGCCATAATAGTCAAAGAGAACCCGATGATAAAGAGAATCCGCACGCCCTCCACCAGATGAGCCGCCAGGAAGCGCCGAATGGTTTCCACGTCGGAAGTGCATCGCTG
>JAISZF010000108.1 GCA_031269415.1 Clostridiales bacterium | reverse complement strand
TATATATAAAATGCCTGATATGTTTGTCGCGCTTTACATATCAGGCATAATATATTTCTGTCTATTTTTTAGCGATCTTCTCGTTGACAATCTCCACCGCCTTGCTGAGCTGAGCGTCCTCTTCCAGCGTCAGTTCGCTGATGCGCGCGGTGTCCTCGTCGGACATTTCCACAACATAATCGGGAATAATCCCGTCGCCCTGTATGCATACCCCGCTGGGCGTGTAATATTTCGCTACCGTCACCTTAACCGCGCTGCCGTCAGACAGCGGATACAGATTCTGAACGATACCCTTGCCGAACGTCTTCGTCCCCACCAGAACGCCGACATTCAGATCCTTAACCGCGCCGCTCAGAACCTCGGAGGCGCTGGCGCTGTTCCCGTTCACCAATAGAACCAGCGGCACGCTTATCGCGTTTTTATCGGAATTGATGTATTCCCGCAAACCGCTCTTATCCTCCGTATAGACAATAATCCCCTCCGGAACGAGTATGTCGGAGATCTTAGTCACCACATCCAGCAGACCGCCGGGGTTATTGCGCAAATCTATAATCAGCCCGCGCATCCCGCCGTCATGAAGTTCATTGTAAGCGCTGACGAATTGATCCACAGTAACACGGTCGAACGCGCTTATGCGGATGTAACCGATATTACCCTCCAATACCTTCTGGGAGATTGTGGGTATGTCTATCTTCTGGCGCACGACGTTGACGTCGAACGTGCGATCCTCGCTCGCGCGGTAAACGGTTATGCGCACCGCGGTTCCCGCCTGGCCCTTAGTCATCGTGGTAACGTCGTCCAAACTGGCGTCGCTGACATCCAGCCCGTTTACTTTCATGAATTTATCGCCCGTCTTCAAGCCGGACAAGGCGCCGGGCGCGCCCTCGTAAGCCGTTACGATGGTGACAAGCTTGTCTTTGGGGTCGCTGGTCACCACTACCCCGATGCCGCCGTATGTCCCCTCTGTAGACTGCATGAACGAGTTCAAGGATTTTTCGTCGAAATAGGTTGTATAAGGATCCCCTACCCCGGCGACCAGGCCGCGGAACATATTCTCTCGAAGTTCATCCTGTTCATATGGATTAATGGAATGAGAATCCAAAACGCCCATAATCTCACTGATTTTTTCGTCAACCGTTAAGGGCTGACGGGTAATCCGGTTATATACGGATCTGACCTGAGTAAACATAAAAAAAGCCGCCGCCAGCAACAGCATGCCGACGACCGCCCCGGACCAAAACAGATGGGCGGGCGGCTTTGACTGTTCCGAAACCCTCTCGTCGGAGGGCTCTCCTTCGTTATATGGCAGTTCTGAATCAGGCGTAAAAAAATGATAAATCTTGTTGTCCTTCATGAAAATCCTCCCAGCCGGTCAATACCAGATATAGTATATTCCAGCCGTCATTTCTTTACAACCATTTTATCAGATTTACTCTTTCTATTCAAATAATTCCGCCGCGTCGTCCGGTATTAGACCCAATCTCCACAGCGAAACTCCTTTGATACCGAACATGGCGGCCAGATTCAATTTAGCGGTAACGCTCCGGCTGTTCTCATACCACACTATGTTATCCGTTTGGTCGTCCTCGTCGATAAAGGTGACAAACGGGCTTTCATATTTAAGCGAGTACTGCCTGGAAGCCCCAAGCGACACTCGGCTTTGAATCGCCTCATAGGCGGGGTGGAAGGGTTCACGGTTAATAATACGGCCGTTTTGCAGTTTCCACTGCGCTGAGTCAAACGAGAATTGAAGCAGCACCTTTCCGGTGTCCTCAACGCCGCTGACAGGATCAGCGATCGCTTTAAGCGCGTAGTAAACCTCGTTAATGGGCGAGAGGGGCGTCACGTTGAACCCGCTCTCCATTTCCTCGTCCGTAAGGCTCTTGGGATAGTAGTCGTGCGCCATCAGGATCACCTTATCCGCCACGCGGCCGATCCCGCGGAAATCATACCCGTCGTAATACGACTGGCCCGGCTGGCGCGCCGGCTGAACAGCCACATACATCAGATTGCCGCGCGGGGTAAGCGTTGCCTTCAGCTCGGTCAAAAACACGGAGAAGTCCTGACGCGCCTGACTGCCCCTCAGATTCTCAAAGTCTATCGTCACCCCGTCGAAATCCGCGGCCGCCGCCGCGATCTGACTGACCATCCGTCGCCGGAGCTGCTCGCTGTTCAGCAGATACGCGGACAGCGGCTGACCCGCGCCGTCCGGGGAATCGGCGGACAGTACCGTCTTGTTTTCAACCGTCACCATCAGAAGCGCCTGCTTGCTTTGCGACCGGACGTCCGACAAAACTGTTTCATAGCCCTCGGGTTTGGAGTATTCGTTGTTCTGCGCGGAACTCATATTTATATACACGCCGTCCCGCCACTCGACCCTGCTCCATCCGAAACTCACGCTGTCCGTCAGGCTGATCAGGCCGCTTTGATCGCTGGATTTAATGGCGTAAAACGCGTTGATCCATCCGCTCGCCGGATTCGAGCCGACGGTTTCGGAAAGCAGATTATACAGGCGAACCATCATCGCCGCGCCCTGCTCGCGCGTGGCGGACGACGAAGGGCTGAAAGCCTTGCCGCTCATGCCGGATACAATACCGAAATCCTTTGCCATTGTAGTATAACCTATATTTTGGACTACGTCGTCGAACGGGGCAGGCAGGGTGTTAAGCTGCAGAGCCAGGCTTTCGTATCCCAGCGATCTGATCAGCATGACCGCTATTTCTTCCCGGGTTATGGGATCCCCGGGCCGGAACGATACGCTCTCCTCGCCGGTAACGGCGCCCGCTTCCGCCGCCGCGTCCACATACACGGCGTACCAGGGTTCGCCTTCCGCCGCGCTTCGGGTTTCCCATTGAAGCAATTTCGCGAGGAACGTAACAAACTCCGCCCTGGTCATCGGCCGCCCCATCCCGAAAGTATTATTGCCGACGCCCTGCGTTAAGTCCATCTCCCTCAGTGTCAGGATATCGTTATATGCCCAATGGCTCGACGGCACATCGGAAAAGTTATCCGTTTCCGCAAGCGTCGTATTATGCGTCAGCAGTATCGTAAATATAGAAACAAGCAGGAAACTTACCGATTGACTAAAAAACATCTTCATAGTTTTTCCACCTTCCCCCGTGGTTCCAACTAAAACGCGCTCAGCGGAAATCCGCGGCCGTTTTGCTATATATCTCTTTTTTAGTATACCCCGCTTTCAGCAAAGGCCGATAGAAATCTCTGTCTATTTCCGGGACAAAACTTTTCAATAATTTACAGTGTGCGGATTCTATCGAAAATCGGCCCAACGCGGCGGGAATAAATACCGAATAGCTTTCCGCCAGCGGAGTCGCCGTATCCCCGGCGTGAATCACGCAATTCCCCTCCACGCAGGTAAAGATAAAGAATTTATCCGGATCCGACTCTTCCGTATGGGTCATATGGTCCAGATCATAGCCGATCACGCAAAAATACTGATTAGCGATATAATAAGTAAACGGCGTCCCGTTAACCTTTATGCCGGGCGTCGCTGTTTTTTTATGAAGGTTTTCAAAGTCAATCACAGCCAGGGCTTCTTCTTTGTGAAGCTGCCTGGGCATGCCGTCGAGTCCCTTGCGTCCGTAATCGTACACGCGGTAAGTAATGTCGGAATTCTGCTGTATTTCAGCCGTCATAACGCCTTTTGTTATGGCGTGGATCAGCCCGGCCGGTATATAGATTATGTCTCCACGCTTTACCGGCAGGTTGTTCAACATGCCTTCAACGGCCTGTCCGCCGTTTTCATTTACAGCCTGGGCAAAGGCTTCCTTTGTAATGCCGTCTTTCAGGCCAATTATCAGCTTCCCGTCCTCCGGCGCGTCCAACACGTACCACATCTCGGTTTTGCCCCGCCCCGCGCCGCCGGGGTGAACCTGCACCGACAGGTTGTCGTTGGCGTCGATAATCTTCACCAGCAGCGGGAATTCCTCGTTCACGAACCGCGGGCCAAGCCATTTTGCCCGGCTTTCCCCGCCGATTGGCCCAGTTACGGCGGCAAAGCTCTGTCCTGCGAGCAGGCCGTTAATTACGCGCCCCATCTCATTTTCCCGGAACGAAATATCCCAGCTTTCACCCGTGTGATCGGAGGGCAGGCGGCGTCCGTAACGATCGGACAGCTTACGGCCGCCCCAGATCATTTCCTTATAGATTGGTTCAAACAGCAGCGGATACAATGTATACCCCCATTCCTATATTGATTATGTTAAGTATAACATTGGATTCGCGGTTAAACAACTATATTTGGGAATAAAGGCGAAAGCAGGCGAATTAGGGGTAACACAAGAAGTTCCATCATCAGATCAACGATCAGATTGACATGGACCGTAAAATGATACAATATGAAAAAGCCACAAAAGCCCGGAAATGTATTGATATTGCATTAAAAACGCGATACAATATTGACGAGGTGATATTTATGACTAAGAACGAAACCCTGCATATCCGCGTAAACGACACGGTTAAGTTGAGCGCGGAAAGAACACTTGACAGGCTCGGTTTGTCCATATCCGAAGCGGTTAATATGCTGCTTCACCAAATTACGCTTGTCGGCGGTCTGCCTTTCGACGTTAAAGTGCCTCAAGCCCCGGAGAGCGTGACGGTGAGAGGCAAAGAGGAATTAGAAGTATGGCTTTCAAGATTAAATTCTCGGAGCAGGCCGCCGATGACCTTGATGAAATCGTGAGTTATATCAGCGAGGAATTGCGCAAGCCGCAAGCCGCCAGACATTTTTATGAAGCGGTGGATCAAAAACTTGGCCTGCTCCGCGAACACCCCTCTATCCATTTTTTCCATAATAGCATAAAGCACGGCAGATAACAACAAGCGTGACTCCGTCGCCGCTCGGAGGCTCAATTTCGATCTTCTCAAGAGTAAACGCGTGTGCTATAATCGGTGTGCCTGATTTACACATCAGGACACCATTCACTAATCCGGAGGCGGCCGCTTGGAACACACCCTTATCCAGACCTTGAAAGATTTGCGCGGAAACCCGCGCGTATGCGTCTTTACCGAGCCCATGTGGGGCTTATCCATGAACCTCTGCCTGCCGTACGCGTCGGTTTTCATGCTGGCGCTGGGCCTGAACGACCTTCAGGTAGGCATTACGGCGTCGATCTACATGTTCTCGCAGATGATATTCTCGCTGTTATCCGGCATAATAACCGATAAGCTTGGCCGCAGGCTGACCACCGCCGTATTCGACTTCATCGCCTGGTCCGTCCCGTGCCTGATTTGGGCTTTCGCGGAAAACTTCTGGTTTTTCGCCGTCGCGGCGGTATTTAACGGCGCTATGAAAATCACGACCGTCTCTTGGGACTGCCTGCTTATTGAAGACGCTGAAAAGCATATGATTACGCGTATCTATTCGTGGGTAATAATCTGCGGCAATCTCTCCGCGCTGTTCGCGCCTATCGCCTCGATACTGGTGTCGCGGCTGACGCTTGTGCCCGCGGTGCGCATACTCTACATAAACGCGTTCGTGGTTATGACCTTGAAACTCGTTATCCTCTACTTCCGCTCCAAGGAAACGCGGCAGGGGGCGATCCGCGTCCAAGAAACAAGCGGCCAGAGCGTATTGACCCTGTTAGCCGGATATAAAGACGTTATCCGGCAGATGTTCAAGTCGCAGGGGATACTCTTCTCCGTCATAGTTTCGGTACTGGTCGAAATCATCGCCATGATAAACCTGACATTCTGGCAGATTATCGCCAGCAAACGCATAGGCGTATCGGATCAATGGTTGCCTTTATTCCCCATGCTGCGTTCCGTTATCGCTATTGTGTTCTTTTTCACCATAATATCCCGGATAAACCAGTCCAAGCTGAAATTCCCCCTCATCGCGGGATATTCAAGCGCCTTTACCGGCAGCCTGATATTAATATTGCTGCCGCAAGGCATAGTAGGGTACATAGGGCTTATTGTATCGCTGATATTCGATTCGCTGGGTTCGGCACTTCTAGCCACGCTCCGCGAGTCTATTGTGGCCTTGCAGGCCGATCCTCATGAACGATCGCGCGTGATGGCCGTGCTGCATACGTTCGTAATGCTGGTCAGCGTGCCTTTCGGGTATATCGCGGGCCTTTTATCCGAATATTCCAGAGCGCTGCCTTTTGCGCTTAATATGGTTCTGCTGTTGGCGGGCATTGTCACAGCTCTGGTGTATTTCAGCAGGGAACAAAAAATTCTTGAGTGCCGCTGATCTCATTGGTGGTTATAAAATCCACCCCGGTTCCGCACACATTGTTTACGGCAACCTGACCGATTTCAACGGGGGCTTTGAGACAGACCGCGTCCAGCGTTTTCATTGCCTCAAAAATCAAACCCTTCGGGATTTTCCCGTTGGTTTTGACCGGACAGCGGCGGTGCCCGCCGCCTTCTATCCGTACGGTAGAGGTTACGACCCGAACGGGATGCCGCGCCTCTTCCTTTCCGTAAGCCTCGCCACGCGGACAACTGTGCCCCGTCACACGCAGAGCGTCGTCTACGGTAAGGCGGCATCCCTTTGGGCATACGATACATATTAGCTCAGTCATGCTTCTGCCTCCTCAACCATCAATTCAAGCGTGTCCGCGCTGGCGCGTTCCACCAATTTTTTCGGCAGCGCAATCCGTTCCATTTCCCCCGGAACCAGATATTCCCGGCGATATTTCGCGATAACCTCTCCGCCGGATACAACCTTTATCACGCTTTTCCCGAAGATCCGGCTGACCCGGAAAAAGATATCCGTGGCTGCCTCCAACCGATCCACGCGAATCCGCTGAGGAACCGTATATGTGACCCCGGCTCCGTTCCTTAGCTCCAGCACCGCGCATTCACGCTGATTATCCAATCTGGCGAAACGGGCCGCCGCCTTGCCCGCTCTCATACTTTCCTCCGTGACAAAATCCACCAAATCGTGGACATGAACCGCGTTTCCGCAGGCGAACACACCGGGTACCGAGGTTTGCGCGTCCTGAAACACTATCGCGCCGCCGGTGCGGGAATCAATGGCGATACCCGCTTGACGGGTCAGCTCATTTTCGGGGATAAGACCCACCGAAAGCAATATCGTGTCACATGCATTTGCCATCTCGCTTCCGGGGATCGGCGATCGGTTGCTCCTGCCGCCCTTCCCCGATCTCATTGACTTGATGCTCTTCGGACAATCGCCGGCGCAACTCGCGCCAGCGCTACGGCTCGCGACCGCGCTGCTCCTCGCGGGTATTGAATTGCCCCATCAATCATATCAAAATTTGATCGATTTGCTCAGCCATGTCAATCAAAAAGTGAGTGATGCGGCATACAAAAGTCTCGCAATTCTGATCCAACGATCGCCAGTCGTCAGACACAAGTTGATCAAGAGGGGGTTCCTGGAGCGCGTCAAAGGCGTCATGGAGTTCAACCCTCGCGATATCAAGCGCAGAGCTGCCGATTTGTTGTGCTTACTCCTCGAGAACGGAGATCTGGAGGTCGTCGAGGAAGTTATTGCCAGCGAAATGATGACGGTGTTTCTGGAAATTCTGCAGATGGAGGAGATTGATTTGCAGAAGAGGCTG
>JAISZF010000223.1 GCA_031269415.1 Clostridiales bacterium | reverse complement strand
CCGCCGCTGAAATCTGCCTGGCAAACGGCGCTCTGGACGTGCTGATTTCCGATACGGAAGACAGGGAGGATTCCATATGGAAGGCGCGGGGCGCGTTCCTGGAAGCCATCAAGGCGGGTACCACGGATATGGATGAGGCGGACATCGTGGTACCGCGCAGCCGCGTGGCCGAAATGATGCTGTACGCCCACGCGCTTCAGGATGAGATTGGCCTGCGGATAAAAGGCTTCGGGCACGCGGGCGACGGAAATGTGCATATTTATCTGCTTCGCGGCGATTTAGCGGAGGAGGAATGGCAGTGCCGACTGAAAGTGGGAATGGACAGGCTGTACGCCAAGGGCAGGGAACTTGAGGGCAGAACCAGCGGCGAACACGGCATAGGCTGGGCAAAGCGCGAGTATTTGAAGCGGCACTCCAACCTGCGGGAGATAGAGATCATGCGCGCGGTAAAACGCGCTTTTGATCCGGATATGATTCTAAACCCCGGGAAGGTATGCTGGTAGAGGGAATGATAATGAGGAATACTCAATATGAGTTCCAAACAGAAGAATTCACCTACGAGCAATTTGTGGAGTTCAGTCAGTTTCCGGAAAATCAGGAGCGGCTGTTCGAGTTTATCGACGGGTTTGTCTATGCCATGGCCGCGCCGACGCCGGTTCATGAACGGATCAGCCGATTCCTGATGCGAAAGCTAGAAGATTTTCTCGCCGGAAAAACATGCGAACCCCTTACCAATATTGAGGTTTATTTCAGTAAGAGGAATAAACAAAAAAACGTCCTTATACCGGATATATTAGTCAACTGTGACCCCAAAAGGATTAATGAAACCGGATGCGACGGCGCTCCTGAATTCATTATTGAAATTGTCAGCCCTTCGTCAAGGCTCAAAGATTATCACTACAAAAAAGAATTTTATATCAGGCACGGGCTTTACCGGTGGTGTGGCTTCCATAGCCGGCATGGCGGTTACCGCCGGGGGATCGGTGGTGGCGGTCGCCGGTTCCATATCGGTGTCGATGGCCGGCGTCGGGGAGATAGCCGTTAATTTACCGATGGCTATAGCCGCGTCTGGCAATATGGTTGGCGACACGAGCAGGTTTATGGATGAGAAGGCGAAAGCGGAGGCGGAAGACTATGGCAATACAACAGCAAAGGATTGGATCGGCAAATTGGACGAATTGGCAAAGGCAGCTCCGATTTCTATACCAGAATCCGCGAAAACATCCGTCCAAAGTAAAATAGGATATGAACAAATCAAGTATTCCTGGGATAATGGTGTCTATAAATATGAGATTCGTTGGCATACGAGGACGCCTGGCGCGCCAGCGGACCAAAAAAACACATGGATAGTGGAACGAACGACTCATGGAAACGCGACTGGACAAATTAAAACCAGGCATATTTATACGCAAAAAAAAGAATGGGTAAAAAAATACGATTGGCAAGAAGCTTTAAGAGCATACCAAAAAGGTGTCGCTTCTGACGCGCAGAGACTATTATTAGAAAGCGGTCACTGGAAGGCTCCATAAATCGAAAGGACTTACTATATGGAAACAGTTATAAAAGACTACTATCATGGTTTTGAGGGATCGCCTGAAATACAATTCATACGCGTGCTAAAAAATGGAGAAAATAACACATTGCGTATATGGGATGGTTATTTCGATGATATAATGCAACAGATAAAGCCAGAAAAAAACGGTTGGACTGACATTGCTTATTATTATCATATGGAGACAGGCTGGTACAGTGACAGTCCTTGGAAAATACCTGTTCTTTCAAATACTTTGGAACTTTTGAGACAAAGAGAAAATAAGACTTTCAATTTTCCAGAGTCAAAAGAAGTCTGCGGCGATTTGTGTTCTTTATTAGAACAAGCGATAGCTGAGGATGAGTTGGTATTCATTGCTTATGACTAATGTATCGGGCGGGCGGCGAGGGTTTTTATGAGTTTTTTGGATAAGGTTATAGAGGCGGTCGCGCCGGGGGTTGGGGTTAGGCGGCTGACTGACCGGCGGAAACTTGATTTTTTGAATTCGGGGTATTCTTACTATGGGGCGAACACGACGAAGAAATCTATGCTGGGGTGGAGGAACCGGAGTTTATCGCCTAAAGAGGATATTAACAAGAATTTACAGACGCTTATTGAGAGATCACGGGATTTGTACATGGGCGGGGCTTGCGTCGCCACGGGGGCGCTTAGGACGCTTAGGACCAATGTGGTGGGCGGGGGGCTTGTGCTTAAGCCTAAGATTGACCCTGTTTTTCTGAGGATGACCAATGAGGAGGCGGAGGCCTGGGAGCGGAACGTTTCGCGGGAATTTTCCTACTGGGCTAACTCCGCCAATTGCGATAGGTTCAGGGTTAATAATTTTTATGAGCTTCAACAGCTGGCGTTTTTCAGCCAGATACTGAATGGGGACACGCTGGTGCTGCTGCCGTTTAAGCTGCGGGCGGGAAGCGTTTATGACCTTAACCGTGCAATTGATAGAGGCTGACCAGCTTGGGTATCAGTTTGCTGCTCAGCACTTTCTGGCTCACTGTGCTCAGCGGATCGTCCTTTTTGGCGCTGCTGCCCACTCGTGTTGTACAGAATTTGATTATGATTCCTGCGCAATTTATTGCACTGCGTTTGATTGAAATTCCGATAAGCGTTTACATCAATAAAGTAGCTGTAAGGCACAATGCAAGTATTGGATAACATATTCTTGAATTCGGCTATTAAAACAGCCCCGCCGAATGGCGGGGCTGTTTTACGCGGTATTCCTTCTGTCTCGCGACTCAAGCGTGTATACGCTTACCATAGCGCTTAATTCAGCCGATTGAGTGGACAATTGCTGGGCGGAGGCCGCCACTTCCTCCGACATTGCGGAGTTGTGCTGAACTACCTGCGATATCTTGTCCAAACCGGCGTTTACCTCTGATACCGATTCAGACTGGTCGACGGAGGACTTTGATATTTCATCAATGATACCCGATATATCGGACGCGTCCGACACAATACGGTTAAGGGAGAGCGCGGTGTTATTCGCTATAACCATTCCGGCCTCCACACTCGCTATGGACTCGCTGATCATCTCTGTGGTTTCACGCGCCGCGGTCTGGCTGCGCCCGGCCAGACTGCGCACCTCTTCCGCGACAACCGCGAAACCCTTACCTTGTTCCCCGGCTCTCGCCGCTTCCACAGCGGCGTTCAAAGCCAGCAGGTTGGTTTGAAAAGCTATATCATCTATAACCTTAATAATATTTGATATCTTTCCGGACGATTCCTTAATATCATTCATCGAATCCAGCATTTTTTTCATCTCTACGTTTCCCGCTTCCGCGTTTTGCATGGACTGCTTGGCTAACGCGCTGGCTTTTCCAGCGTTCTCCGCGTTTTCAACCGCTTGATCGCTGAAGCCGGCGAAGGTGGAGCTCAGTTCTTCTATCGCTCCGGCTTGCATGGTTGTACCCTCGGCTAAACTGTTGCTGCTTGCCGCAACCACGCCGGACCCGGAAGAAACGTTTTCCGAAGCGTCCGTTATACGCTCCATTACATCACTGAATTGCTCCATTATCCGGTTTATTGAGGTTTTAATCTCACTGAAATCGCCTGAGTATTCATTGGTAATCCTGACTGTCAGATCATTTTCGGCGACGGCGGCCAGCGCGCGCGTTATCTCCGATACATACGAAGCCAGACGCGACGACATGCTGTTTATCGTATCCTTAATAATCATAAAATCGCCTTTATAGGCCTGCGTCATTTTTACGTTAAGCTGGCCCGCCTCTACCTTATTAAGAATAGCAATCGTATTCTTTATCGGTTCAGACACATTTTCCATTAGTTCGTTCAACTGTGTGAAAATATTACACCAGTTTCCCTCGTATTTATCCGCATCTGTCCGATACGAGAGATCTCCCGCGCCATTTTTCTCAGCCAACACCCCAATCTCGCGACGGACACTCTTGAGATTGCACGTCAATTCTTCCACCGCGCTGTTTATTTGATTGAAATCACCGTTGTAGCGCTCTAATCGCTGTTCAAATTCGCCCTGGGCCAAATTACGCAGGGTTTGAATCATCTCCCAGACAAGCGAGCGGTAGAACTTGAAGCCCTCATTCAGTGCCTCGTTGACTTCCAAAAACACCCCCTTGTATTTCGAAAGATCGGTGAAATAGTCAATTTCTCCGTTCGTATGCTTATCCACGACTGTTTTTAAATCAAGAGTCGCCATGGTCAGATTTCCGCTTAAACGCCTGAAACTTGAAATCAGTTCGCCCGCCTCGTCGTGGGATTCATAGGCCAAATTTATATTAACGTCACCGTCCGCGAGTCTGTTCGCCGCGTCCACCGCTTCGCGAATTGGCGAGACTATGAGCTTTATCGTAATAAAACAGCAAATTAACGAAACAGCAATGCCAATGGTGGTCATTATTATCAAGTAGTATGTTGATTGCGCAAATATCTGATTGCTGCGCATGGAATTAGCCACGTGCGCGATTGCGTTCAGTTCTTCAAGCTTGGACAGTGAATTCAGTATAGTGTCCGAGTATTGAATATTTCCGCCGTATATGTGCTGTTTAGCGGTATCTATATCTCCCGATTCAAACGCCGGCAGGATGTAAGTCTCGTTTGTGCTCCTCCATTCGGTGAAATTACTGATAACTTCGTCCAAGAGTTTGCTCTGCTCGGTTCCTG
>JAISZF010000213.1 GCA_031269415.1 Clostridiales bacterium | reverse complement strand
GCTACAGCGACACCAGTACCTACGGCTACAGCGACACCCACACCGGTTCCGGAAATTACCGCCGAGCCTACTTCCGCGCCTGAGCCCGAGTCACCTCCGACGCCGCAAACAGTAGTTATAGAGATGTTTCAAGCCCCCGAAGGCCAAATATCTTATCAATTAACAAACGTGCTGACTTACGACGCCGGAATTGAGAACCCAAACAGCGCAACCCAGAAGGCAAGCGAGATGGAGCGCGGCGGTACAATTATCGCTCAATCTCCGTGTATTGTGACATATATGAACGCAAAGACACGTCTTGCCCCTCCTGTTATCCTAAAGCTGCTCATAACTCAGGAGCAATTTGAGGAGTTCACCGCTAACCGTTACGCGTTTGATGAACTGGCGGACGCAATGGGAAAGGATAATTTACAGGATTTTATAGAGGATACTGAAAATCCTGATGAGTCATTCTATTGGGCGTACATGCAACAATTAGGAAATCAGAAAACAACTGTCCTTGAGGAGGGCTATTACGCAATAGGCTACGCGCTCTCGAGGACGGGCAGACTTTTGGATCTTGTCGGCACAGAGGATCTTTTAAAGAACCTTACATTTAATTTCGGATATCTGCAGGTTAAAGGTTAAAGGCTCTTTCCAAACGTGAGTGTGTTTGATATAATAAATCTCGGCACGGGAAGCATTGTCATCTGGGATCACACCCGGATGTGGATTGAAAGAAAGAAACTATTCCAGCATGTCCAAGCTATTAATCCTCGCGTCGAAGTGAGCTCTAAAGAATAGACCCGCGGCGGCCTTAATTTCATTCAGGGTTCCGGGATCCGCGGTAAACTTAAAAATATCCGGCAACCCGGCGAGCAGGATGTATCGTACAGCCGCAAGCGCCGCCGGGGATACGCGCACCGCCGGCCGCTCGTAACATTCACACACTGTTCCGTCCTCTCCGAATCGTACACGCTGCGTCAAAGCGCCGCCGCATTTGGCGCAGCGCGCGGTTTCCGGAGCGACACCGCTCACCTGAAAGAATTTCATCTCAAACGCCCTCGCGATCAGATATGGTGAACGCGCGCCCTTAGCCAGCGCCGACAGCGATATGATCAGCAAGTGCAGAAGCTCGTCGCACGGCGCGTTAAACGGCGTGGTTTTGTCGCATACCTCAATGAAATACTGCGCTAGGCACAGACGGATGTAATCATCCCGCAGCTTAAAAAAGCTCTCGATTACATCCGTCTGCGCCATAGAATAAAACCGGCCGCCGTCATAGATAATAAAGTCAGAATATGTAAATAACTGGGCGCTCGCCAGGAATTTGCTTCGCGGCTTGCGAGCGCCCCTTGCGGTTACCATAATCTTTCCGTAACTTTTAGTCAGCAAAGTAAGCTGTTTATCCGCTTCTCCAACATCCCTCCCTCGGAGTACCACGCCTCTCGTCTGGATCGTACTCACCTGTTTTTACCCTTCTTAGTCCTGCTATATCCGATATAAGCGTCCACGCTCCCTGATTTTTCAAAAACTCTCCAATACAATTCCTTAAACTTAATCATATTTCCCCCTTAAAGCCAAGCGTCATCCGTATCCTTAACTTAGGTTTGCCCGGAGATATTAAGATATACTGTTGAAAAATTGGCAGTATAAAATCGCGATCCCCGGAGCGTTTGATAAAACGGCTAAATTTCGCCGGAAAATCAATTGTCATTACGTTATCACTTGGCTGATTTATTGTCAAGGCGGGGGCAGCGTATATGATCAAAGCTTGTCCAAGCATATATTATAAACTACACCACCGTGTCAAAAATCCGCGTGCCGTCCCATTCAACCCACTCGGCTTGAGACATCCGGTTTTTATCCTTCCGGAAATCATATGTCAGAAGATAACCCACCGTCATACCCTTGCTTTTCAAATATCCGGCCAACTGGCTGTACGCCTTTTCATGAGCGGCCTCGCCGTACCACAATTTTAATTCTAATATATACTCGTTGGAAAGCCTACGCCTCAGCGCGCTTCGACGTAAATCCTGAAAGGAGATGTCATTTTGGTAGAATCATTCACAAGTCCGTGCTATACTGTTCAATGCGTGAGTGTCACATCGGCGGCTCCGACGATTGGTTGCTTGTGTACGAGAAGTTTCGTTTCGGCCTGTATTGAGAGTAATCTTTCTTATAAAGGGGAATTTTTATTATGGATACGGAAAAAATGAAGAATCCATTGTTAATAATATAAATCCAAATGAAAGAAGGATGCGTAACAATGCTTACACTTAGCGACACAGGAATTTCAACTCCCCATGAATGGGAAGCCTTAGGATTCAAACTCCCCGCCTACCGCCGCGAAACACTGCGTCAGACCGCCCAACGAGCGCCGGTTTGGCTGCACTTCGGCGCTGGCAATATATTCAGGGCTTATCCCGCCGTATCGCAGCAACGGCTGCTGAACGCCGGGCTTAGCGATACGGGTATAATTGTCTGCGAGGGTTATGATGATGAAATACTCGACTTGGCGTATACCCCATACGATAACCTGTGCATAGCGGCTACGCTGAAAGAATCGGGTTTGGAATGTGAAGTGGTCGGGAGCGTTGTGGAAAGTTTAAAAATATCCGACTATCAACGTTTAAGGGAGATATTCGTTAGTCCGTCGCTTGCGATGGTTACGTTTACTATTACCGAGAAGGGCTATCAGACTGCCGGGTTGGCGCCGGACATCCAAAGCGGCGTGAAAAAACCGTCAACCTTCATCGGCGTTCTGACAGCCCTATGTTACGAGAGGTATCAGGCCGGAGAGCTTCCGATCGCGCTCGTAAGTATGGATAATTGCTCGCAAAACGGAGATAAGCTGAAAACCGCCGTCCTGCGCGTGGCCGAAGGCTGGCGCGACGGAGGGTATGTCCCGGCGGGTTTTGTGGAATACCTTACGGATAGCGGCAGCGTCAGTTTTCCTTGTACAATGATAGACAAAATCACGCCGCGACCTTCGGAAGCCGTGTTGAAGAAGCTTAATGAAATGGGATGCGGCGGCTTGGATATCGCGTTTACCAAAAAGCGAACATGCGTATCAGGTTTTGTAAACGCCGAGGAAACCGAGTATTTGGTAATAGAAGACGCGTTTCCCAACGGTAGACCGCCGCTTGAGAAAGCCGGCGTCATATTCACCGACAGGGCTACTGTGGAAAAGGCGGAGAGAATGAAGGTAGGCGCGTGCCTCAACCCGTTGCATACAATACTTGGCGTGTTCGGGCGCCTGCTGGGGTATGACTATATCCATGAGACAACGCGTGACCCGGCGCTTTTAACCCTTATCAAACGAGCCGGGTATGACGAAGCGATGCCTTATGTTGAAGACCCCGTCATTATAGAGCCTTCGGCCTTCATTAAAGAGGTTTTGGAAATACGCTTCCCGAATCCATACATCATGGACACGCCGAAACGGATAGCGGTGGATACCTCTCAGGCGATCCCGCCGCGTTTTGGGGAAACGCTTAAGCGTATGAAATTGTTGGGCCACGACTCCTCCAAACTGGTCTGTTTCCCATTCTTCTTCGCCGGATGGCTCAGGTATCTGATGGGCGTCGGCGACGACGGTATTCCTATGGAACTTAGCCCCGACCCTATGCTGGAGGAACTGACGGGTTATATGTCCGCCGTAAGTTTAGGCGATACGGGGCCGTTTACCGATATTATCAAACCGATACTTTCCAATCAGGAGATATTTGGCGTTAACCTGTTTTATAACGGTCTCGCGGCCGCCGTGGAGGAATATTTCTCACAGATGGTTGCTGGCGCGGGGGCTGTACGGCAAACCTTGGACAGATATTTCGCGTAGGACTGGAGTTGTTGGATTTCTTTACTTTTCTGGGTCGAGTAGGCGGACGCTGCGAGGTATTTGATTACGCCGGACTATCTCTTCCAAAAGAAACTGTTTTTGCCCGCAGGTTTGCCGCCAACGCGGAAGGCGATTTTGAAATTGGCCCTATCTTCATCCGGAAATCTTTTTTAACAGAATGCTTGGTCTGATACCTGATGAAGAATCATTAGAATAACCCAGACTTCCCGCAGCCAGTGTCTTGGATCGCCCTTCGTACGCGTAACTACAGTTGAGGATCTCATTGAAGGAGCAACCGCGTTGCGGCCAGGTTGGATAATAGGAGTGCTGGATTCTCCCGTAATCAGTTTTAATCCATATATATGGCGACATGGTTCTCGCTTTATGAAGATTGTAGACTGGCTGACACAAGGTGAATATATCGTAAACGTCACGACTAATACAGTCGCGCGCTACGCAAGGCTCCTATATAAAAAGGGGTTAGTCCCCCTCTACCAATCCTCAAGACACTAAAATGAATCCAACTGAAAGAAGGATACAGAATAATGCTAACTCTTAACGACACAGGAATATCAAAAAGTTTTATCACGAGGAGATAACCGCTTGAAAACACCACATGAATGGGAAATAAGACTGCGCCACTGGATACGGACGCTCGCGGAGGATTTCTACGAGCCACTAGGCGGGATCGATTTCGAGGCATACTTTACGTATGATTATCTGGCGCCGGAGGACGCGCTGAAGCGGACGTTCGCGCCTATAAAACCCGAGGCGGGCTGGGGTAAGGAATGGCAGTACGCCTGGCTTAAAGCGCGGTTTACCCTGCCTGAAAAAGCCGAGGGCGAAATTATCGTAATGGATTTGCGTCCGGGTGGGGAAACGACGCTGTTCGTTAACGGCGAAGCGTTCGGGACATATCGACACGGCCTAATGACCGCGCCTCATCATTTTATGGTGGACAACTTCCTTACCGAATCCGGACGCGCGGGAGAGGAATATTCCCTGCTGTGCGAAGCCTACGCGGGGCATTATTATCCTGAAAGCCCCATAGGCGCGGTATCCGCGGGTCCTGTTCTGCCGGGATCGTATGAAGATCCGCTCGCGGGTAAAAACCGCGCGAAACTGGGACTATCCACGTTTGGAATCTGGAACGAGGACGCTTATCAACTGTGGATGGACGTACGGACACTTATGGAAATTATGGAGGGCCTGTCCGACGGAAGTCTGCGGGCGGCTAAGATCTTCAAAGCCTTGCAAGGTTTTACCTACGACGTGGACTTTGAACAGGACAGAGAAAAACGTTGTCAGGATTACAAAAAAGCGCGGGAAAATCTCAAATCGGCGCTTGAGGCGGTGAACGGCTCCACTTCGCCCCGTTTTTACGCCATAGGCAATTCTCATTTGGATATTTGCTGGCTGTGGCCGCTTGCCGAAACCAAGCGTAAGACGGCGCGCACCTTTGCCGCCCAACTGCGGCTGCTGGAAAAGTACCCCTCATACCGTTATCTGCAAAGCCAGCCTGTGTCTTATGCCCTGTGCAAGGAGCATTACCCTGCCTTGTACGAGAGGATCAAGGCGGCGATAAAGGAAGGCCGCTGGATTGCGGAGGGCGGTATGTGGGTCGAGCCGGATACCAACATGACCTCCGGCGAGTCGCTGGTCAGGCAGCTTCTGCACGGAACGCAATTTTTCAGGGAAGAATACGGCGTGGAGTGCAAGATACTTTGGCTGCCGGACACTTTCGGATACAGCGCCGCCCTGCCGCAGATACTCAAAAACTTCGGCATAGAGTATCTGGTAACGCAGAAGATATTCTGGTCATACAACGGCGGAGAGCAATTTCCATACCACTATTTTTATTGGCAAGGTATGGACGGAACTCGCGTCACTTCCTTCCTGCCAACCAGTTACACCTATACTACAAATCCAAAGGAATTAACGGATGTTTGGGAGAACCGCGTTCAGAAAGACGACATGGACAAGTTTCTGCTGCCTTTCGGATATGGGGACGGCGGCGGCGGACCGTGCCGTGATTATTTGGAGTTCGCGCTTCGGGAAAGGGATTTGGAGGGCTGCCCAAAGGTGGAATTGGCAAGCCCGCTGAAACTCTTCGAGGATTTGGAAGCCGACGGAGGTCCCGCGCATACGTATGTAGGCGAATTGTATTTCACCGCTCATCGGGGGGTGTATACCTCACAGGCGGGCGTTAAACGGGGCAACCGAAAGGCTGAAATCGCGCTTCGGGAAGCGGAGATGTGGGGAACGATCGCGTTACAGCGCGGTTTTGCGTATCCTTTCGGTGAAATGGACGCAATTTGGAAAGAGACGCTGACCTCGCAATTTCATGATATTCTGCCCGGTTCGTCGATAAAGCGGGTATACGAGGAAACCGACGCGGCGCATAACAGGATCATCAGCGCCTCGGAACAGCTCGCCGACGACGCGGCGAAATTCATCGCGGGGGGCGGCGGGCTTACGGTATTCAATTCGCTGTCTTGGGATAGAGACGAGGTAGTTGAACTGCCGGACGGCAAATATGTTACGGTGCGTATCCCCGCCTGCGGCT
>JAISZF010000061.1 GCA_031269415.1 Clostridiales bacterium | reverse complement strand
GGAGGTCATACCGCAATTAGAAGAACAGACAGGCATCAAGATAGAACATGAAACCTATACTGATAATCAGGTAACGCAAAAACTGACTACAGAGTTTGCCGCAGGGGTATCCTCAATTGATATCTTTAATGTGATGTTGTATCAGAATATGAGTGTTTTTGAAAACAATGATTGGCTGGAGCCGCTTGACTCATTTATTAACGATCCTGTTAAGAGTGAAGGGCTCTACTGGGAAGATTTTGAAAAGGTCTATAATAACGTTACGAACAGTAAGGGTCAGATCGTGGGAATTCCTATCGGCATGAACACGGATATTGTGTACTATCGCAAAGATATTCTGGAAAAGGCCGGATACACTGAATTCCCAAAGACGTATGAAGAATTTGAGGAAATGTGCCAAACCGTTAATGACCCCGACAACAATTTCTACGCGTTTACCGCGCGCGGCGAGGCTGCCGCTTCACTGAGCTCTTTCTCGTCGTTCCTGTACTCATACGGCGGTTATTATCTGGAAGACGGCGAATGCGCAATTAATACGGACGTCGCTATTGAAGCAATGAAATTCTATGGAAAGCTGCTAAATAAATATGGGCCTCCTGGAGTCCTGAATATGGGAATTTCACAAATCTCACAGGTATTCTCCGCAGGACAGACAGCTTGCGCGATTGATACAGTGGGCTTAAACTCCACATTATCGGATCCCGAACAGTGCGATTACGCTGATGTGCTGGGCATCGCGCCGACCCCTGAGGGACCCAAAGGCAGGGTAAACTACAGCTCAGTGCCGTGGAGTTACTGTATGTACAAGGGCAGTGAAAAAAAAGACGCTGCCTGGGAGGTTTTGAAATTCCTGACCAGCCGTGAAGTATACGCTAAAATGCCGTCTCTGCTGCCAGCCAGGCAATATCTCTATGACAATCATATTTTGGAACAGAGCTTGTCGCCTGAATTTCTGGAAGCCGTAAATATCAATACAGTAGGCGCTTACTACACCAATCTTCCAGATATGTCATCGGTGTTGGAAGCTAGGGATATTATTGGGCAGGTAATCACATATTCCATACAAACAGCGGGGGAAGGCCCTGAACTAAAGGCTAAAGCTGACGAAGCGAAACAAAAAGTAGATGATCTGCTCAAAGAATCAGGTGAATATAAAGGGCAGTAACCTTAATGCTTAAAAGTGAGCGGCGATCGCTCTCGCCGCCCACCTATTATCGAGTCGTCTGTCAGGGCTATCACCGTTGAATTGATAAGATTGGAGAAAGCACATGAAAGCCTTTATTGATCGGCATGTCAAATGGGTATTTTCTCTTCCCGCTTTTGTATTTATGGCATTAATGATGGTAGCACCTATATTTGCTACTCTGGCGATCAGTACGACAAATTGGTCGATGACCGTTAGTTCTGAGGTCAGCTTTATTGGCTTTCAAAATTACATCGACCTGCTGAAGAACCCCGATTTCTGGCGATCTATATTAACAACGTTTCATCTCGTGTTCCTGGAGTTAATTGGCGAAATTACACTTGGGGTTATAATCGCCCTGTTGCTGAACAGAAATTTCAAAGGGAAAACAGTAGTCAAGATAATAGTTTTATTACCATTTGTATGCGCGCCGCTGGCGATTGCTACTGTCTGGAATATTCTCCTGGAACCGTCGTCGGGTATTATTAATTACTATCTGTATAAGTGGATCGGCGTGCGATCCACATGGCTCGCGGCGGAATCAACGGCGATACCGTCAATAGCGCTTATTGACGTATGGCAGGCGACGCCGTTAGTTGTGCTGATATGTCTGGCAGGGCTCGCGGCTATGCCGTCCGAACCTTATGAGTCGGCTTTGGTCGACGGAGCGAGCAAATTTCAGGTACTGCGCTATATTACTCTGCCATTGCTTGCGCCGACAATACTGACAGCGGCGCTGCTGAGGTTTATAGACGCCTTTAAGGCGTTCGACTTAATATTCGCTTTGACAGGCGGCGGCCCGAATAACGCTACCCAGACGATTAACATGATGGGCTACAAACAAGCATTCCAGAATTTTCGGTTTGGACAGTCGTCAGCTATTTTGGTCTTATTGTTTCTGCTGGTGCTTTCAATAAGCAGGTTGATTATAGCGGTTCAGAGGAAGGTGCAGACACAGCGATGAAAATAAAAAAGTTAATCAGGTATTCATCTGTTAAAGACCATTTTTTCTCATACCTGTACTCAATTATAATAGCTGTGCCTATACTCATGCCTTTCTTTTTTACATTTATTTCGTCGTTTAAGAAGACATCACAGATCTATAAGTTTCCTCCGGAGTTTATTTTCAAACCGACTTTGGAGAATTACGAATATGTCCTCAAAACAGCCAACCTCATTAAAAACCTGGCTAACAGCGCATTGATAGCGGTCACGTCCTCGCTGATAACTATGACGTTCGCTATTTTAGCGGCATACGCGATTTCAAGGTATAAGATGAGGAAGATAAGCGCGGGCATATTGGTCGCGCGAATTATACCATCGACATGTTTCATGATACCCTTGTATTTTGTATTCTCCAGAATGGGGCTGTTGGATACATATACCGTAATGATTATCATGCATATGATGTTTTCAATTCCGACGACCGTTTATATCTGCACCAATTTTATCGACGACTTGCCATATGAGATTGAAGAAGCGGCTTTTGTGGACGGAGCTACAAAACAACACACGTTTTTCAAAATCGTGTTGCCTTTATGCAGCCCGGCGCTGATTACAAGCAGCACACTATCGTTCCTCGGTTCATGGAATAATTTTCAGCTTTCTCTTATTTTCGGCCAGGCTAAGACTAAGACATTACCAGTCGCGTTATACGGTTTTATGTCTTCCGACGCGGTTCGCTGGGGACGTTTGCTGGCTGCCGCTATGATTATTATGGTGCCGGCGATCCTCCTGACCATGGTACTCCAGAAATACATTATCAGCGGGCTTTCAGCCGGTTCGATTAAGGGATAAATATAAAAGGAGAATGACGGATGTACACGACGATGGAAGAAATTTTAACGTATCAAACCGAGTTTTATTCCGCTTATTTTGATCCGGATAACGTAATTCTTGAAAGCTCTGCGGAATACCGTTTTATCAATTACTTATGCCGGAAACAGGTTGACAAGGCAATGGCACTATTTGAAGAAAACCAGCAATTCGGCGGCGTACGCAGCGCTGTTGACGCACCGATGGGGCGGTTTGAAGGCTTAAATGAAATTAGGGATTTTGCGGAAAATTGGCTGAATTACGCTGAAGCCGAAGATGCTTGGCCTTCTCCCGTAATCCAAACCCGGGCAGGTGGCAGGTCTTGCACCGAATTCATGATCAATTATAAATTACGCGATTATGATAAAGTACTGAGTGTCCCGATGTTTGTAATCGGTGATTTACGCGCCGGAGGTAAGCTGGACGAACTGAGGATATATTTCTTTTTCAAATGGCTTCCCAACATAGGGCCTTATCGTCACCGTATATTTAAGCCCAGTTTTAATAAACCCATAGAGACGCCTCTGTTAACCGGCGTAATGCGGGAATATATTGACTGTCTGAGTCATCTCGATCCAGATGAAGAAATGCGCCGCATGAAGAACATGTTCAGCGAGGATGTTGTTTACGGTGGAAGCAGACCGTCGGTATTCAGTAAAGTTATCCGGGGCAAAGAAGAAGTCATTGAAAAATACTTCACTTTTATACAGCCTAAAGCGCTGGAAGAGCGCGGGTATGTACGTTTCGAGGCCATTACGGACGACGGGGTTACCTGCGTGTGCGAATGGGTCGGAACTTACCCGTCAAACGATCTAACGAAAGGTTTACAGCAATCCGGTTGCGCGTCATATACCAGGGATAAAAAGACCGGTTTGTTAAAAGGGATACGTATTATAGACAACGCCAGATTCCAGGATACCATTGATTGGAGTACGGTGAAATTCCGTTATTAAGTATAAAATGAAACGGGGAAACATCTATGACAGACATCTATGACAACTTGGTGGATATCCGCCGGATGCCATTTGGCCGGCGAGGGTCGTATATGACAATTTATCTGGATGATATTACAGACGGCACATACGCGAATTCTGTCCTGTACTTGGGAACCGCTCGCGGCGAATCGTTAGCGTACGGTAAATCATTGCTTTTACTAATCACTCCTGTTTATAACGGGCGGCCAGTACCCTATTCAATACAAACCACGTCGGCTGTATTAAAGCTCGAAACTTTGTATGGTTTTATTGAATTTTGTATGGCCGAGGAGAGGTTAATCCGGATACGCGGCAAGGGCGTCGGATTAAGGCTGGAGAGACAATTCGGCAACCATGAGTGCGCGAGGGAAATGGAAGAAGGATGTTGGGAAGTAATTTTCAGAAAGATGTTTGCTTGGCTCCTGGTTCCGATTATAGGAACTCTAACGGTAGACGCGCCGTATAAATGGCTGGAGTGCGGCGGGAATTATATGAAAGCCGATTTTTCTCCCGAAGAAGGAGGAGTGTTTGAGGCCGCGATTCAGGAATATGATCAAAACGGCAGGAAAAGGGCGGCGTTTGATCCGTTTGACGTATGTGTGACAAACGTTATGAGCGATTTTGAGGCGGAGAGAGAAACCCTCCCATGCCTGCATCCTGAATACAGGCACAGGGGCGATATGGCTGCGTGGACGTTATGGTCTTGCACATTGCCACCGGTTGGCTTCGTAAAAGAGCCGATGATCACGATGGGCAGAATGCGGGGGATAACACAATTCTACGGTTGGCAGCAGAGTTATCAGGCCATGATTCACAGTAAGGACATTCAATATGCTTGGAGATTGCTGGTTTCAATGTTTAATCATCAGGACGACGCAGGGCAGTTGCCGGATTTTATAAACGGCGTTATTAAAAACTACGCGACATGTAAAGCGCCGTTTCAAGGATTTGTCATCGATTGGCTCCTGAACAACAGCGATATATCCGGCATTAGCAAAGAACAAATCGCCGAATTATACTACCCCTTGTGCCGTTGGACTAGATGGTGGTTTGATTACCGGGACTTGAATCATGACGGCATACCGGAATATAATCACGGGGATGAGTCCGGTGACGATGACTCCTCGATCATGCGCATGGGCATACCTGTTTCCTGCCCGGAATTATGCGCTTATTTAGCGCTTCAAATGGAAATGCAGGGGAAACTGGCGAAAATGCTTGCTCTTAACGACGAGGCGGAAAAATGGCTAAAGCGATCCAAAGAAATGATAGCGCTTATGATCGACACATTCTGGATAGGCGACAGGTTTGTCGCCTATCAGGGCAGAAACATGGAAAACCTTGTGGATGCCGAGAGCATCTCAAGATATAAACCACTTATGCTGGGGAAACGGTTGCCAAAAGATATCCGAAAGAAGATGTTGGCTGATTTATGTGATGAAAACAAATACCTGTCGTCATGCGGGATTACATCGGAAGCTATGGACAGCCCGGATTTTTTGATGTTCGGGAGTTATATGCACGGGCCTGTAGTCGCGCCTGTTCAGTTTCTAATGACAGTAGCCATACACAACGCGGGGGACGCGAAGCTGGCGAAGGAAGTCGCGCGCAGATACTGCGACGCTGTAAACCGGTACGGCGCTTATCAAATGTTCAACCCCTATACTGGTATGGGCGTAGAAACTATGAGAGACTCGCCCGCTCGCAGAGCAATGTATACTTCATGGGCATCCGGAATTTTCCTGTTTTTAGCCGAGCATTACGCTGATTTATCCATGAGAGCCGCGGAAGCCGCGGCGACGGCTCTATGATAGATTTTAAGTGGCACAATCCGATACCTGAAGCTCGGAATCAAGACCTTTTAATAGGAATATCTTTATTAGCGTTAACGTTTACATCAATGGCTACCGGAGCTTCATCACCTGCTCTCGCCAGTATCGGAGGCGCGTTCCCAAACGCGCCTTCGCCATTGCTTTCTATGATAGCGACGCTTCCTTTATTGGTCTCGGTACCTGCCTCTCTTATTTGCGGGCAAATTATATCCAAAACGGGAAAATACAGAATTATGGCGATAATCGGTTTGTGTCTTATGCTTTTCGGCGGGCTCGCCCCGTTTACGTCAAATCGGTTTGAGAAAATTATCGCGTGGCGGGCGCTGTATGGGTGCGGATCCGGATTTATAGCGCCGCTTGCGCCCGCGCTCACACTAACACATTTCAGTGGTTCGCGACTAAGTAACCAACTGTCAAAAAATTCCGCCATGAGCAATATCGGCGGCATCATATTTCAGTTTATCGGTGGATTGCTGGGAAGTATAGGATGGCGATATTGCTTCCTGTCCTACTCGCTACTAATTCCGTCACTTGTAATCATTCTGATACTCCTGCGCGACCCTCCTGCGAGCGCTCCTTCGCCGTTGATTAATCCGCCGGTAGAGCAAATTAAGCCGGTTAAGGGGCATAAATTATTCTCTGTCTTTTTTGTATCATGGAGTGTGTTTTATTTTCTTTACGGTGTTCTGATCTGCCCGATTATCACAGATACCTCAGCCGTTATATTACAAAGCGGATTGGGCGATTCAACATCTGCGGGGTTGGCCCTAACCGTTTTTACAATTGGCGGATTTACCGGCAGCTTTTCGTTCAAATATATGGTAAAAAGGATCTACAAACAGGCAATGACGCTGTTAGCGATATTGGGCTTCGCGGGAAGTGTTTTATTAATATTCGCGTACAACCTGCCGATTTATGTTGCGGGGGCATTTATATTCGGCGCGGGGTTTGGAATTTCTTTGCCCGCGGTCGTCCTTTTTGTGGGAATATCGGTTAAGGAAAGCCAAAAAGCGGTAGCAGCCTCAATTCTACTCGCGCTTTACAGTTCGGGCAACTTTTTTTCCCCGTTGCTAGTTTCCTGGATAAAGACTATATACGGTATTACATATATCAGGTTTTCCTATGTATTATCAGCTGTATGTTTTGCGGCATTAATCATCAGGTTTATTTTTCTGAAAACATATGCATACGAAAGGGAGATACTATGTCCGAAAAAATGATCGCCTTGGTTATGGTCGAGTATAATCATTTTGAAATTCAGCGTATAGATATCCCAATACCAGATGCCGATGAGGTCTTGGTAAAAGTAAAAGCCTGCGCGATATGCGGTTCTGATATTCATGGCATGGACGGCGGCACGGGTAGAAGAATCCCGCCCATCGTTATGGGTCATGAAGCCAGCGGAATTATAGTTAAAACAGGCGAGGCTGTTAAGAGCTACAAGGAGGGCCAACGCGTTACCTTTGACTCAACCGTTTACTGCAATAAATGTAAATACTGTGAATCCGGCGACGTCAACTTATGTGATGACCGGCGAGTATTAGGAGTCTCTTGCGGAGACTACAGGATGAACGGAGCGTTTGCCGAGTATGTCGCTGTAAAGGAGTATACGATTTATCCGCTGCCGGAGAATGTCTCATATGAACAAGCCGCGCTGGTAGAACCTCTTTCAGTCGCGATTCACGCAATTCACCGTATTGTCCTCAATCAAGACGATTCTGTCGCCGTCATAGGCGCGGGAAGTATTGGCCTAATGGTGATAAGCGCCCTTAAAGCCATGGGTTTACAGACGGTCATATCGTCGGATATTGACGATAATCGGCTTCATAGGGCGATGAATTTCGGAGCGACGGCGGTTATCAATACCAGTAGGCGAGATGGCCTAACAGAGGTGTTGAGTTTGACAAATGGTAAAGGAACCGATGCGTCCTTTGAAGCGGTCGGCCTTCAGGATACGGTTGATTTATCAGTTAATTGTCTGCGTAAAGGCGGTAAAACGGTTTGGATTGGAAATCTGGCGAAAACTGTGCAAGTACCTCTCCAGGAAATAGTGACAAGACAGCTTTCATTGTTCGGAACCTGCGCGTGCGCCGGCGAGTATGTCGAAAGTTTGAAGCTGATTTCGGAGGGAAAAGTGGATGCTGGCGCGCTGTTAAGCCTTAAGGCGCCGTTGGAAAATGGAGGCGAGATCTTTCATCGGCTGAGATCGGGTAAGGAAAATCTGATGAAAGTTATACTGACTCCTTAGAGCCTGTTTAGTATCCGTCAAATCAGGGATGCAAAGCGGGTTCTTAAGCATGCGTCAAACGGAGGGCTGTTATGATTAAGACAGGACTTATCGGATGTGGAAAAGTCGGCGACTTTCACGCCCATGCGTTTGCGTCGCTGTGTGATTCTTCATTCGCGGGCGTCTTTGACGCCGATTATTCCCGTGCGGAATTATTCGCCGCAAAATACAATGTTAAAGCTTTTAAAACTATTGATGAGTTTATTCTATCAGGTATTCAGGGTGCCAGTATTTGCGTACCGCATCCACTCCACGCCGCGACCGCGGTGCCTTTATTGGAAGCGGGCGTCAACGTACTGATTGAAAAACCACTCGCCTCAAATCTTGAGGACTGTGACAGAATATTGAAGGCTTCAAAGAAAGGAAACGCCGCTGTGGGCGTCGTCTGCCAGCGGCGGTTTTACAGACCGTGCGTGCGTTTAAAAAAGGCGATCGACGACGGAAAGATAGGTGTACCTATAATCGGTCAGGTGAATATGATGGGTTGGCGCGACAAGACCTACTATGACAGCGATCCATGGCGCGGTACATGGAAAGACGAAGGCGGCGGGGTTATGGTAAATCAAGCGCCTCATCAGTTAGACCTGCTGCTGTGGTATATGGGGGATATTGACCAGCTATACGGCGTTGCGGTAAATTTAAATCATCCGTATATCGAAGTGGAAGATACAGCCGCCGCGGTTATTCGTTTCAGAAACGGCGGAATCGGAAACATTCTGGTCAGTAATTCTCAAAATCCGGGCTTATATGGAAAAGTCCATATATTCGGATCAAACGGCGCCAGCGTCGGGGTTCAGACAGACGGCGGAGCTATGTTCATCGCGGGCATATCAGATATAACGGAACCGCCTATTAATGACATATGGACCATACCTGGTGAAGAAAACAAGTTGTGGGATTGGAAAATAGAGGATTCCCACTTCTTTAACAGTGTTGACACAAATTATTTCTATCATGAACGGCAGATAGAGAATTTTCTCAGAAGTCTGCTCGGAACTGAAAAATTGCTGATAACAGGGGAAGACGGCAAAAAGACTGTGGAACTGTTCACAGCAGTATATCGCGCCTCCGTATCCGGCGGTACAGTAAAATTTCCTCTTCGATGAGATTAAAAAATATATACAGACACGCCTTGTTGCAATTACAAGGCGTGTTTTTGGACATTAGGCTAAATTACATTAGGCTAATCAGCTTGACATTTTTAAGCTGTCTTGCCTATAATGGATTATAAAATAATCTAAAAAGCAGGAGGTGATCGGATGATTCCGTTGAAACTGGAAACTTTGCTGGAAGGACGCGTAGTCGAGCATGACCGAGTGGAATACAAACGCGGGTGGAATCCATCCAAAGTTATCACCACTATCTGCGCATACGCCAACGATTTTAGCAATACCAACGGCGGCTATGTGGTCATAGGTATTGAAGAAAAAGATGGCCGCCCGATTCTGCCGCCCGCCGGTTTAAATGAAAATCATCTGGATAAGATACAGCGGGAACTGTTTCAATATTGCAACTTCATATCGCCCCGTTACACTCCTCAGACTGAAATCGTGCGTTATCAGGGTAAATCTATTCTATACCTCTGGTGTTCTGCGGGAGACAGCGGGCCGTATTCTTCTCCAGAAAGCGTCGTTTCAAAAGACAAAGCCGGCAAGCACAAGGAATATTGGATTAAGCCGTCGTCCGTGAAAACCATCGCGAAGGGCGATGAGCTTTCGGAGTTATTTGATAAATTCAACTCCGTTCCATTTGATGATCGAGTCAACCGTCCAGCGAAAATTACCGACGTCAGGCGTGGATTTGTGGAAGATTTTCTTGTGGAAAGCAACAGTTCCCTGGCGTCGGAAATCAACAATAAATCACTTGAGGATTTGCTTGTCGCGTTGGAAGTCGCCAATGTGACAGATGTGGGGCTTGATATCCGCAATATCGGATTGCTTATGTTTTCTGAACGCCCGGAGAAATTCTTGCCCGGAGCGCTGATTGAATTGATTCGTTTTAATTCGCCGGACGCGGAAGGTTCCGACGATTTTACAGAAAAGATTTTCACCGGGCCGTTGCAAAAGCAGGTGCGTGACGCGCTCTCCTATATCAAAGCCGTGTTGATTGAGGAAAAGGTAGTCAAACATCCCGACCGGGCGGAAGCTGACCGCTTTTACAATTACCCATACAGCGCGTTGGAAGAAGCCCTTGTCAACGCTGTGTTCCATAAATCCTATCGTATTCAGGAACCGGTGGAAATCCGTGTTTACCTCGACAGCGTTAAAATCATCAACTATCCCGGTCCCGAAAAATGGATAGACATGGAGGCGCTCAAAAACGGACGCGCCATAGCCCGCCGTTACCGTAATCGGCGCATCGGCGAATTTTTGAAAGAAATTGATTTGTCCGAGAAAAAATCCACTGGCATCACGAAAATTTTGCGCGCCTTGAAAAAAAACGGCTCGCCTCTGCCAGAATTTGAAACAGACAGCGAACGCAATTATTTCATCGTCACCATTCACCAGCACGAATCGTTTAAAGTTGATTGGCCTGTGGACGACCTTGTAAATGACCCAGTAAATGACCTTGTAAACAAAACGCAATGGAGCATTCTGAATATCCTAAAAACGAACAGAGCGGTAACCTATGAGCAGATTGCTAAAGCGGCCGGCATATCTACGGCGACTGTCAAACGGAATCTTAAAAAATTACAGGCCTTAGGCATGATTATTCGACATGGTTCCGATAAAACTGGTATTTGGGAAATTATTGAACAAACCGCGCGGTAAATTTCAATCCTCGAAGTTTATATTGTAAAAACACGCCGTGTCGCTATGACAAGACGTGTTTTTGGACATTAGGGGTAAACCAGCTTGACATTTTTAAGCTGACTTTTAACTCAGCAGTTTTTCGACTCGAGCTATTATCGTTACATTTTCCTTTTCCATAGTGTTCAGCATGTCGTCCGTAAACTCATTCACGGCAATACTCGGTTTATACCATGACATTTGCTCGAAGTATTCCCGCAATTCCGCGTCGCTGAATTCCCTGCCGTGACGCGCGTAAATTTCGTTGCGCGCCAGCTTCAACTGAAGCGGAGTCAGGTTCAGGAGTTCGGACTCTGTCAGTGCGCGGCTGTCACTGTCGCTGATTATATATTCGCCGCTAGGTTCGCTTTCATAAGACGGGTTCGGCGGCGTGCCGCCAATGCCCGTGGTTTCAAGGTAAGACACCGTCCACGGAGGCCTTTCCGGAATATTGCCCGACTGAAGCATAGCCTGCCATTCTTCGTCCGTCAGGCGGCTGCCGGTAATCCGTTCGAAGTAGTCGAAAACTGCTCCGCGCGTGAGTATCAGTTTGCCCCGCGACTCGGTGACGACATATATCTCGGCCGCCGTGCCGATTGCCTCCGTCAGCGCGCCGCTTGGCCCGCTGTGTACATCTACCGCCATTGCCATATTTCTGTCGGCTTCCGGCTCCACCTGATACCAATCATAGGCTTTATCATCCGTCGCGATGCTGACGGACAGCGATTCCAGCATTCCGCCATATCTTACAATCTGATCCTGTTCCTCTTCGGTCAGCGGCTCGCCGCGCAGTTCTTTTTGAGAACAAGTGATCAGGAATTCCAATAAAGCCGCTATTCTGTCGGCTTTCTCACTCATATTCTCACTCAGAAGCCCGCGCGCGTTAAGATTTTCTTTGGAAAACTCAGTCAGCCATAACAGCCGCTCATACACCTCAACGCTGGGCTCCACATAGCCGGGATAACGTGTTTCCGGCCAGCCTCCCATTTCCGCTCCGGACTCCTTAACATACAGCACCGTGTCATGACGCAGTTCCGTCCAACTGGCGAGCGCCGTGGCGAGCGACTTGTCACGCCACGCTGCGGTTTGCGCGAAGTACGGGTAATCGCTAATATTATCGGGAGCGCTGAATAGCGGGCTGATGGACCAGAGCCAGCCATAGTACATGTTGGAGCGCCACGTTTCCTCCGGCAGCGCGTCGAAACGTTCCTTTGTCTGTGTGAAAACCGACTCATATTCAGGCCATTCGGCCGTCGGGCTTAGATATTCCTTTATGTATCCGGCGGCGTCGGAACTGCCGAGTACGGCGGCGACGTCCAAAGCGGACGGGTAGGGGCGTTTCCTTGTTTCTGTAAGGCTTTGAAGAATATCCGAATCAGGGGTGTACCTCTGCCCCATAAAGCGAAACTGCGTTTCTCTTCCGTCTTTTTGATATTGCTGCTGTATCTTTGCTTTATTTAAATCCATCAGGCTTTCAGACAATCTGCTTACCTCGGAAGCGTTTCTCAGCCAATCCCAAAAATTCCCGATATGAGAGATCTTAGTCATAGCGTTATACACATCAAAGACTGTTAAGTCGTCCGCCTGGCCCACATAAAATACTGTAGGGCTGAATACGTTTTCCCATGACTCATCCAGATCCGCGTTAACAACCGCGTTCGAGATGATCATAGCGCGCCGCGTGCCGGCGAGATCCGGGGCGTTCTTTGTAAATACAGGAAAGTACATATTCCCGTACCACATCATTGCCCTAAAAAAACGGTTGAAATCCTCGTTGCGCGTATAGTGCCCACGGACTGTAAATATACTGTAATCGGTTTTGATTCCGGTCAGCGGAGAATCCGTGAGCTCCTCTGCCGCGGTGACAAGCGCAACCTCGGCGTCAACGACCTTGGCGATACTGTCATCCGGAATGTCAGACGCGTCGGTTCCCAGCAGGCGCAGTGCCGTGACGAAATAAGCGACGCAGTCGGATAACGCCTGTTTAATCTCATCATCCGAAGCCTCTCTGTATTCCGCGCTGAGTTCCGTAATCATTCCTTGGGTCAACCGCAACAGTTCGGGCATCAGGGCGGTTTCCTCCGTGGTGCGCAGGGAATAGTCGTAGAACACATGGTATAGTTGAAGAATGGAGTCTGTGGTTATGAAACTCGGTATAGCCTTATATTCGTTTTGCTCATAAACATAGAATAACTGCTGATTATCCCCCGGAGTGACGACAAAATGGTTTTTTGCCAGGAATTCACGTTGATTCGGTGTGAGATTCGTGAAGGACGCAATATTCACGATATTGGATAGATCAGGTTTCAGCTCTGTTTGGTTCTGTGAACTCACCGTGAAGTTTACCGGCGCGTAAGGTATGACCGGATTCTTATATTCCAGAGCGGTGCCGGTGCTTTGCGTCGATTCATCGGCCGACGTTTCCGGAGAGGGTACCGGGGTTGGACTCTTGTCCGCGACCGCTTGTGTATTTAACGGTTCCATTGAAACAGGCGGGGTTTCGGCTTTTATACCGCAGCCTTCAAGCAGAAGCAGAAGAGGTATAAAGCACGTCAGTAATTTATTCATAGTAAGGACTCCTTAAAATGCCGCATTGTTTTATAATACTAAAGGATCAACGGTTCGGTCACATCGAAAGTCGCTTTGGCACCAAAATGTTCTACTTTGCCTTTGTAGGCGTTGCCAAGTATGTAAAACTGTAGGCTGTCTTTTTTTGATCAATTATATGGGTAAGACGATCCTTAATTTTAAGCATTTGTCCGGCATCTACTATAAACAAGCGCCGTGTTATTTCCGCGCCTATTTTAATATCGGTTAATCTGTCCAGTTTTTCATCCGCTATATTGACGACATATACATTCATTATTTCTTTCCATTATTTCTCCGAACTCGCCGTGGCGATTGTCGGTGAGCGTCGGCGCCCAACGCGCGTCTTATTTCATCGACGGTCTGGCTTAATATAGATAAATATGGTATTATGAATATAATTCTGTCAAGATTGTGTCGTTTCGCGTGTTCCAGAGCAAAACGCAGGCTCGACAGTGTTTTTCCGCCTCCTGTCGGCACCTCGAGCTTATAAATACCCAAATCACGCAAACCGGCTTCAGCGCATGAATCCGATACACTCTGCCGCAACGACGACATTTCGGAGTGTGTATCCGAATGCTTTTTCGTTTTGAGGCACGGCGCTGAGTATTGAGCGTAGCTCATTTTTAAGTATCGTGCTGTCAATTTCGGGGCATTCCGCGCGCGGTGAAAAATCATTCGTCTCTTGCAGCTTGTCCCACAATGGCCTACTGCCGTCAGGAGTTATATAATCTCTCAGGGAGCCATGGGGAGAAGCGATAATGTTACTGAGTATATCCGCCGCCGCCACGAATGAACCAGAGTTATCATATGCTTTTTTCGCTCCGAAAATACTATGATACACGCTTCCGCGTTTGCCGTTTTCGTCACGCACATACACCTGGAACTCGGGCAATGACTTCCCGATGTCATGATAAGCCCCCGCGATTCGCATAAGTTCCCCTGCCCCGAATTTTGATCCAAACTCGGCGGCATATTCTGAAACATTGGTGGAATGCTCGCTGAGAAGCTGACCGGGTCGGGCCAATATATCCTCTTGTTCATTAGACGGAAATTTCTTTGAGTCACTGTTTAGAGATTCAGACGGTGGAACAGGAGTTGATTTGGCAACGTTCTTCCCTCCATACTTTTTTATTTCTGTCCCGCGTTCCGCGAGGTGTAACTATTGCTCATATCCTTTTTTCGTGCCGACCATAATATGACGGATTATCGGTCCAAAATCCGCAACGACGTTTGACATAATTCATTATAATCGGTTTGCGTCGGAAATAGCAATGACAAATTCGTTGCATGATTATTTTAGGAGGATTACATAGCATCTAATTTTTGTCAATAAACGAGCCGGAGGAGTTTCACGCGAAGGAGACAAAAGTTGGTGTTTGGTAGTTTACATGTACTTACTGTTTATTGAAGTGAACAATGGCAATCTAACTTCACCGTAACTGTTTAGTAATGAAAGGTTAAGAATGTAATTCTAGGCGACTAAATTATTAAAAATACAAATATTTGTTTGCGTTTTTTTACTTCGCCAAACATTGTATGCTTTTGTTAAGACACCTCTATTATTTCAATTTGGAATCAAATAATTATCATGAAAAGCAGTGACAAAGGAATTGTAGTGGGTTATAATAAGAATACTATCTGCGATGAAGTACTACTATCGGGTATCGGTTTATCTTGATGGCATGAAAAAAAATTAATAATGTAAAGGAGGCAAAGACTCTTTCAAAGCCCTTATGGCTAATTGCTGTCAACGTTTTCAGCGACCGCCATGATTTGAGTGCGAACCATAAGCGATCTGTGGTTTCCTAGGATATCATCCTTGATGTCGCGCCCGTGTAGGCGCGTGGATTGAAACAGGCAAACATGGTAGACTGGATAGGAAAAAATGAATAAATTACTAATAATCAGCTTCGACGCGGTAGCAAGCGACGAATGGGAAGCTCTCTCCCGCCGGGGGAACGCGGCAGCGTTCTCCCGCGAGGCCGCTGTAACGCTGGGCGTGAAATCGATATTCCTTACCAATACATATCCGGTTCACTGCTCGGTAATCACGGGGCGCCCGCCCGCGGTTCATGGGCTTGTCAGCAACACGGAACCGTTCCCCAATCGGAATCCCCTCTGGCGAACCGACGCGAAACTCATACGCGCGCGTACGCTTTGGCAGGCCGCCGCCGAATCCGGGCTTTCCGTCTCCGCTGTGCTATGGCCGTGTACAGGGCATTCGCCGCATATACGCTGCAACATCCCCGAAATCCATACGCGCCCCGGCCAGAACCAAGCGCTGGCAAACTTAGCCGCCGGAAGTAAGCTTTCGCAACTGCGTATGCTCCTGCGTCACGGGAAACTGCTGGACGGTATCGGTCAGCCGGCGTTGGATCGATTCGTCACGGCATGCGCGGCGGATATTCTGCGAGAGTGTCAGCCGGATTTAACTCTGGTTCACTTGACATGCTATGATACCATGTGTCATAGTTTCGGCAGGGATCCGGAGCGGCTCGCTCCCGCGTTTGAGAGTTTGGACGAGAACCTTGGTATATTACTGGACGCGGCTGGGAAAGACAGATCTGTTATTGTATTTTCCGATCACGCGCAGTTGAGCGTACATACCTTACTGACGCCGAACAGCATGCTTGCCGATCTCGGATTGATCCGATGGGAAGCAGGGGAATGGCAGGCCGGGCCGGAAGGCTGTTTTATTGAGTGCTGCGGCGGCAGCGCGTTTTTTCACCCTGGAAGATTGGACACGAAGGGTATCAGGAATGTGCGTGCCGCCGTTGAGGAATCGGTCGGGTTTAACCGTTTTTTAACCTCCGACGAAATGCTGGAATGCGGAAGACATGCCTTGCCTTTCGGTTTCTGCGCCAAAGTTGGATTCTGTTATGAAGCATTGGAAAAAGATGAAAAGGGCAACCACGGCTATCCGGTGGACTATCCGGGTTATGAGGTGTTTTACGCCGCGCGTGGCAAGCGGTTCACTCCGGGTACCACGCGCCGGGGCGGCAGCTTGTTGGATATTGCCGGAATAGCGGCGGCGGAATTAGGCATTGCGTTCTGATGTGATGTGAAAAAGAGGGGGATTTAATGAGCCCGAAATCAATCGACGCTTCCGCCCGCTTCACCAAAACGGAGAAGAGCTGGATTCTTTACGACTGGGCGAATTCTGTTTACGCTACCATAATGATGGCCGCCGTATTCAACGCCTTTTTCACCGGTATCGTAACCGATCCGAGAGGGGGCGACTACTGGTGGAGCATCGCTACCGCGGCGGCGACACTTATCACGGCGGTGCTTGCTCCGATAGTCGGCTCAATAGCCGATTACAAGGGGTACAAGAAGAAACTCTTCGTGGGCTTCTTCGCGCTGGGCCTGGCGTTTACCGCTCTTTGCGCCATTTCTAACGACTGGCGCGTTTTGTTCATCGGTTACATATTCTCCCATGTGGGATTCTCCGGGAGCTGCGTGCTTTACGACAGCTTCCTCCCTGACGTTACCGTGCCGGAGCGGATGGATCGTCTTTCGGGCTGGGGCTACGCCATGGGATACATCGGAGGCAGCACCATCCCTTTTCTAATCAGTATAGCACTGATTCAATTCGGCTCGAATTTCGGTTTAAGTACGGCAGGCGCTGTTAAAGCGTCGCTATGGCTTACAGTTATTTGGTGGGGAATATTTACCATACCGTTTTTGAGGAACGTCCGTCAACACAGCTATGTGGAAAAGCCTAAATCCGATTTCTTCAGCCACGCGTTCTCCAATATACTCGATACCGCGCGTAAGATAATACGAAACAAAGGTCTGCTCTTATTCATAATCGCGTATTTCTTCTATATCGACGGCGTAGGCACGATAATAAGTTTGGCCACCAGTTACGGCACACAACTGGGCCTGGGGATGCTCGGCATGATACTGGCGCTGCTGGTGACCCAGCTTGTCGCGTTTCCTTGCAGCATCATGTTCAGCAAATTCTCAAAGAGGGTTGGCTCATTAAATATGATCACCGCGGCGGTGGCGCTTTACGCGGTTATCTGCGTGGTGGGGTTCCTTATGGGGTTCCTCATTGAGGAGGCTGAAATCCCCGCGAAGCTGGACGCGCTTGCCGCCCAGGGCGTAATCCTTCAAAACACTGGCGGCAACTTGACCGTCATTAACGCCGCGCTTCAAGACGCCGCTGTCCCCGAGTTGCTGTGGAACACGCAGCCGGCGTATCTGAAGGCGATAAGCAATTCAACGGTTCTGTTCTGGATACTCGCCACGCTGGTCGGTACGGTGCAGGGCGGTATACAGGCGCTGTCGCGATCATACTACGGAAAGATCATCCCGCCTGAGAATTCCGGAGAATACTTTGGTTTTTTTGAGATCTTCAGCAAATTCGCGGCGATTATCGGGCCGTTGCTCTACGCTCTGACCAAAGCGCTTTTGGGGCGCAGTTCATATTCGATTTTGTCCATCATTTTGCTGTTCATTGTCGCGCTCGTGCTTTTGGCCGTTGGGCGCGGACGGATGGAACGGCGGTAAAGAAAGGCCCGCGCTTGTTATAGCGCGGGCCTTTCTTTTACTCTATGCTGCTTACACGCGAATGTCCAAACGCTCTGTGGTTATTATACTCGCCGAAATTTACATAAAGTGCTCCCGATTCATTGCCGCCGCTAAAATCAAATGAGGCGGCGTTGAAATAGCGCGGGACGACGGATTCCCCGAAGAGCAAAACAACGTCCTCAGCGCTTAGCGCGAAGCAGGATTTGAACGCGTAGCCGAAGTCCGTTACATTTGGCGTGGATCGGAACAGATCTTGCGGTATGTCGGATAATTTCTCGCAATGCTCAAATATGCTCCGCATCGTTGTCACACTTTTGTTATTGGCAAAGAGATTGGAGGGAATCTTTCGTAAATTCACGCACCCCGCGAACAAAGCGTCAAAATTGGTGCTATCGGTTGGGGGCAGGGGATCTATGATCTCAATAAGCCTGTACTCCCCGGCGCGCCAAAACCCTTCGGTTAATCCATAGACATTAACTGTTGAATTCGAGTAGAAACTTATGCCTCCGGGTACAGTGCCCGTAATGGTGATTGTGTACGCTCCATATACGGAATATCTGTGGGAATTGCCAGTTGTTTCGGGTGTTCCGTCCCCCCAGTCCACAGTAAAATTATTACCCGGATGTTTGCCGATCTGAAGTTTCACTTCATTTCCGGAACCTCCGGCAGGATACAATTCTTTACAGTATAAGCTTGTATCTATCACAAATCTGAAGACGCCGGCCGGTGCGGGCGAAGGTGTAACAGTCGGCGTGACGGTTGGTTCCGGCGTCGGGGTGAATGTATTTACCGGAGTCTGTGTAGGAAGCGGCGTTGGAGTAAACGTGCTTGTCGGGGTCGGGGTAAACGTATTTGTTGGCGTCGGAGTAAATGTATTTATGGGCGTCGGAGTGAATGTGACGGTGGGTACGGGCGTCGCGGTTGGTTCCGGCGATAACGTTATTGTCGGTGAAGGCGCGAGCGTATCGGTCGGCGTCGGCGTGAACTCAGGGCCCTCGTCGGAATGGAATGCTATATCTCCGTCTACCCATACAGCCGGTCTGATATAAAACTGCTGATTAGGGTTCACACTATATGTAAGGCTCGCGTCAGGGCAAAAAACAAAAATCTGGTCTCCGCCCGCGCTTGTACGTGTCCAAAAGCTATCGTTAGCGTTCAGCGGCGACGTTGCCTGCAGCGGCCAATAAACGGCAAATTTCTCTTTCAGTGAGGTGTCCGACGATATTTCATCCCGCGATGGCGCGAAGATCACATCTTTGGTTCCGTCGCGGATATTTGACGGCGAGGAGTATTCGTCCGTGAGGTCTTCCGCTTTTACCGCGTAATTCCTGACGGTCTCCAGAGCGGCTGTTTCATACCAGGTTTCAAGGGTCTTTTGGAGCCTGCTGCCCTCATATTGGGTTTGGCTGTCCACAGTCGCGTAAAAATATCTGTTCGCGTCAATATAATCAATGCCTATCAGCATCATGTATCCCGACGAAAACCTTGAAACCAGCCAATATCGCCCGTCAATGCTCAAAGCGTTGCCGACGGAAGGCGACGCGCCCGATGAGCCGTCAAAGACTTCGGGCCTGCCCGCTGTCGGAGCCGCCGATAAATAATTCATCGCTCCGGGTATGGAGAATAGCAGCGCGGCGGTAATGGCCGTCGCGAAAACCCACCTGGATGACCCGCGGTTTAACCTTGAAAACATAACATTACACGCCCCTTTTTTTTTATATATTCTATTTTATGATATTATCCATTATTTTTCAATAGAATAATTTATTTGTCTACAAAAAAATATACACGGCGCGATGCGGTATACAGCCATAATGGTTTAAACTTTGGAATATTCGTTTATAATGAAAATGAGGGCTTTATATACTCATATATAATTTCGTGAGGATTGTTTGTTGAAAAATATTGAAAAAGATTCCTATTTGTAGTAATATCTGTGTAAGGGTCATATTGTCTTACCGGCGTACTCCGTACTTTTATTCCGGGGGCTTTTCAGGTATTATATATTGAACGCTGAAAACAGGAGGACAATATGCGTCATGTAATTGAACCCACAGATATGTCTGTGGACGAGATTGACCAGCTTATCGCCATAGCGGAGGATATTGAGCGCGGCCCGAACGATTACGCGAACCGATGCGAAGGCAGAATTCTGGCGTCGTTATTCTATGAGCCCAGCACGCGGACAAGACTGAGCTTTGAATCGGCTATGATCTCCTTGGGAGGGTCTGTTATCGGGTTTTCCAGCGCCGATACCAGTTCGGCCGCGAAGGGAGAGAGTGTCGCCGATACAATCCGCGCGATATCGTGTTACGCGGATATCTGCGCGATTCGTCACAGTAAAGAAGGGGCCGCCCTGGTCGCGGCCGCTTATTCAAGAATCCCTGTTATAAACGCCGGCGACGGCGGACATGAACATCCCACGCAGACATATACGGATTTGCTTACCATTCACTCCGTAAAAAAGAGTCTGTGCGGTTTAACCGTCGGGCTGTGCGGCGATTTGAAGTTTGGGCGGACCGTGCATTCGTTAATTAAAGCCCTGTCTTTATATCGGGATAACGAGTTCGTTTTAGTCTCCCCCGATGAACTTCAGGTTCCCGAATATATAACGGGTATCCTTAAAGACCGCGGCTGCCTTTTTGAGCGGACTTCCGATTTAGAATCCTGTATCAGCCGATTGGACATACTGTATATGACTAGGGTTCAAAGGGAACGCTTCTTTAATGAAGCGGATTATGTCCGCCTGAAGGATTCTTATATTCTGAACATGTCAAAACTGGCTAAAGCGAAAGACAGCCTGGCCGTATTGCATCCCCTTCCCAGGGTTAACGAGATTGCCGTCGAAGTCGATAATGATCCCCGCGCGAAATACTTTTCGCAGGTTCAATACGGAAAGTACATCCGTATGGCGCTGATAATGAAGCTGCTTGAGGATCGGAACGGAGGCGGGGCATGCTAAGTATAGACAGTGTCGAGAAGGGCGTCGTCATAGATCATATTAAAGCGGGCACAGCCATGAGGATTTATCAGTATCTCAATCTTGACGCGCTGGACTGCAGCGTCGCCATAATTAAAAACGCCAAGAGCGTTAAGCTCGGGAAGAAAGACATTATCAAGATAGAAGATCGCATAGACTTGGATCTTAACGTGCTGGGTTATATGGATCCGGACGCCACCGTTAATATTATCGAAGACGGGCGTATAACCTCGAAATTGAAGCTCAGCCTGCCGGATAAGCTGATTAACGTAATAAGATGTAAGAATCCGCGCTGTATAACTTCTGTTGAGCAGGAAATCATACAAATGTTCAAACTGTGGGACAGGGAAAAGAAATCCTACAGATGCGTTTACTGTGAACAGGAAAACAACTGAATATTAAATTCGAGCGTTGATTTTGAAAGAACAGTAAAAAATACATAATTTTACTAGTTCTGGCTTATCCTAATACTATTGACTGACATAGAGGTGAACGTAATGATCTGCCCTAATTGCGGAACTGATGGCGACGGGGTGTTTTGCGCGGGATGCGGAGCCAAACTGCCTGCCGGATCAGATATGGAACTTAGCCCGGCCGCGCTCCGACGCGCCGCCGAAAAAGCGGCCGAAGAGGCTGAAACAATGCGGCGAAGGTATGAAGAAGCCGCGGAGGCCGCAAAAGCTATGCTGCGAGCCGTGGAAGCTGAGGAAACCGCGGCGGCGAAGGCCAGGGCAGAGCGGGAAGAATCCTTAAGGCGGGCTGTTATGGAAGCCGAAGCCTTATTGTCAGATAAAACAGCTAAACTAGAAGCGGCGCGGAACGAACAAAAAGCCGCTGAAAAGCTGCTGGCTGAACGCAGGGCAGCCATGGCCGAACTGCAAACTTCGGGGAAAACACCGGAAAACCGGAGCGCTCCGGTTTATACCGCTTGGAACGCAAAACCCGATTTTATGCCAACGATCGCGCCCGTTCAAGACCCCATGCGTATAACACCGGAACCCGATCGGGATTTGCCGCGTATTCAGCCGGATATCAGCCGGACTCGACAGGAATCCGCTTGGCCGCGGGCTGATTTACCGCGTCAGCCGCTTGATAAACCGCGCGGGCTGCCGGAAACGCCAAATAATAATCCGATACCACGGCGAGCGCAATCCGACACCTCACAATCATGGATTGATACCTCGTCACGTATGGAGTCTGTGAAAACTCAGGAACCGGCCGTGTGGCAGACAGGATCTTCGCCCCCCCAGAGCAACGTCTCGCCTTGGACGCCGCCGCCCGAGCCCAGCCAGCGTTGGGCTACCGGATCGGATCCGCCGCAGGCGGAAATTTGGAACACAATAGTTAAGAATACCCCGCGTGATCCGGACGCGGAAAATGTCTTGCGTAAAGCCGCCGGATATTGGAAGGATTCACCGCCTTTGCAGGCGCCGGACGTTAGAGCGCCGGTTCCCGATCCCAGAGAGCGGCAGCCTCAGCCAGATCCATGGGGGCTGGGCAGCGCCGGGATTCCCGCGTGGCAGGCTAACGAACAGCAGCGCGCCAAACAGACGGCGGACAATAACCCGCAGCTCGCTGTCGCGCCAAGGACATCTGTCAAACAGCGTGAAGAAAAAAGTAAAAGGCCCTCTAAAACCCACAGCGATGATTATGATGAAGATAACGAATCGGAATACGAGGATGACATTGATGAAGGCTACGAGGACGACGAGGAGGCGGGCGATAAAAAGCCCTCGTTCCTGAGCGGTATCCTTTCCGCGTTTAAACTTGGCTCAAAAAGCGCAAAAAAAGACGATGACGAGGACGAAGATTACGATGATGAGGACGAGGATTACGACGACGAGGAGGACGAGGACGAGGATTACGATGATGATGAGGAGGACGACGACGAGGGTTCAGGGAATGGCGGCTCAAAATTGCCGAAATGGATTCTTATCGGTTTAGCCGTCGTCGTTGTGATTGTCGCTTTATCGCTCGGCATAGGCAAGCTCCTGCAAGGCCCGCTCAGAAATCTAATAGGCGGAAACGAGCCTGCCAGTACGGAACCCGCGGAAACGTCGCGAGCGTCCGAAACAGTGGGTATGGAAGATCCTCCGGTTATTGAGGATCCCGCGTCTGAGACGCCTCCGCTTGAAGCTTCTGTACCTCCCGCTTTTGTGGATCCTGGGATGTTTGGAAATATAGCCGTTTCCGCGATTTCAGCGACAAAGGAAGGCCGCCTGGCTTACTGCTGCACGGATCCCGTCGGTATTTTTCTGCTTGCCGACGACTATTCCGGGGCGGTAAAGCTGACGGATATGCCCGCCTACAACGCGGTATATGACCCTCCGTGGATATATTTCTCCGCGGAAAACGGAATATTTCGCGTCAGGCAGGATTCTTCCGACGTTCCGGAACAAATAATATACGAAAGTTATGAAAGCCCGCATAAGTTCTATATATATAATAATTATGTCTACTTCACATATAAAAACGAGGACGGGTCCTGGAGCGTGCATCGCTCCAACCTGGCCGAGATGGATAATCCGGATACCGGCGGCCCAAGGGAAGAAGAGGAGCTGATCGCCAACGTCGATCCCGATTTCTACATGGACGCTTTCGGCGTCTACGCGTTTGCTGACGAAAGCGTTGAACACCCGGGTGTTCCGGTTTTATTCGCTGAGCCGGCGTCTCCGCCGCAGCAGCCGGAAGAGGGCGTACAGCGTAAAAACGTCTACTTCTCATCAATAATCGAGGGCGGCAATTACCATATCGGCACACTGTATATGGATCGCTTTGTCGCCTCGCGATCGAACGGAGTGATCGTTCAGACCACTGAAAGTGGAGTTATAAAGGAATATATGATTTCCTGGCATCCCAACCAGTCCGATTATGCCTCTAGGGAGGTGTTCGACGGCGCTGACGGCGCCAAATATGAGTTGCGCACTAATGATCGCGGTTCATACGCGCTTTACAGGCAGGCCGGCGAAGACGCGGAAAAACAGCTTACAGCAGATGATATTGAACCCGACGTATACACGATTTATAATAACACCATGTTATACTATCTCACCCTCATCAATAATTCATATAAGCTTATGGAATACGACTTCAGATCACAGGACATGGCGCCCAAAGATGTTATTGATTTTGGGGCGTATGATCAGGATGTAGTCAATATAGCCGGTAAACTGGAACGCGGAGATACTTCATTCGATAAGATAATTCTGGATTCAGAGAGCGATATTATATTTTTCGCCGGTATGGTAATCTCAGCGGACAGGCGTTTGTTTATTTCTAATCGAACGACAGGCGTTATCGACACATTGAGTCCCGCTCTGTAAAGCAAAAATCCCCTGGGAAACGCACCCAGGGGATTTTTGCTTTATTCCCCGTGAAGTATCGGCTCAAATACCTTGCTCTGTGCGTTTTCGCGGTATTCCCTCACGCGTTCCACCGCCTGGTGGTAGAATCGGAGCTGCGACTGTATATGATCCTTGCCCCGGCGGTCGACACGCTCATATGAACCGTCGAGTCGCTGAATGCGCAGCTTAACAGTATCGGACATGCTCGTTTCCAAGATATCAACCAATTGCTCTTTCAGGTTCGTGTCCTCTATGGGGAAAGCCACTTCCACGCGACGGTTCAGGTTCCTCGGCATCCAGTCCGCGCTGGACAGGAACAGCTTGGGGTTACCGGTATTTTCAAAATAATAGATACGACTGTGTTCCAAGAAACGATCCACAATGCTCATTACCGAAATATTGTCGCTTACGCCCTCGATACCGCTTTTAAGGCAGCATACTCCGCGCACTATCAAGCGTACGCGCACGCCGGCCATGGAGGCCCGGTACAGCGCCTGAATGATCTCCTCGTCCACCAATGAGTTGAGCTTCGCGAGAATGCAGGCGTCTTTACCCTCGTTGGCGTTCTTTGTTTCCTGATTTATATACTTTAAGAACATATCGCGCAGAGTAAGCGGCGCCACAGCCAGCTTGTTCCAGCCGGACGCGGTGGAAAAGCCGGTCAGCGTGTTGAAGAGCTTAGAAACATCCGAGCCGAACGTTTCCTTGCAGGTGAAAAAACCCAGATCCGTATATATCTTAGCGGTTGAGTCATTGTAGTTACCGGTGCCCAGATGGATGTAACGCCGTATGCCGTCGTCTTCCCTGCGGACAACCAGGCAGATCTTGCAGTGAATCTTCAGCCCCATCAGGCCGTAAACCACATGGCAGCCCGATTTTTCCAGCTTCTTGGCCCATATGATATTATTTTCCTCGTCAAATCGCGCTTTGAGTTCCACTAACACAGTTACCTGTTTCCCGTTTTCCGCCGCCTGAATCAAAGCGTTTACAATCGGGGAATTGCCGGAAACCCTGTACAGCGTCTGCTTTATAGCCAGCACGTTGGGATCGGAGGCGGCTTCCCTCACGAAGTTGACCACGCAATCGAACGATTCGTACGGATGATGAACCAGGATATCCTTTTCGCGGATCACATCGAATAGATCGTCTCGTCCTAAAAAATCCACATTGGGCTGCGGGGGCAGGGGAGCATTTCGCAGGTTATCATTGCGCAACATACCGGAAAAAGCCATCCAAACGGTCAAATCCAAAGGACCGGTCACTTCATATATATCCTCGGCATCCAATTCAAGCGTTTCCTCAAGGAATTCCCGTGAAGAGCGGCTCATACTCTTCTCCAGTTCCAACCTGACCGGCGCGCCCCACCTCCTGCGCTTTATGGATTTCTCCATCTCGCCCAGCAGATCCTCGGTGTCTTCCTCGTCTATCGAGAGATCCGAATTGCGCGTTATTCGGAAAAGAGACGCGCTTTGAACCTCATAGCCTTCAAACATGGCGTTTATATGCTGGATAATCAGATCCTCCAGTATAATATACTGCTGCTTGACGCTGTCGGAAGGCAGGCTTATTATTCTGGACACAACGGTGGGTATTTGCAGCACGGCTGTACTGCTGCTGTTTTTATCACGCTCCGAAAGTTCGATAATAATATTTATCGTGCGGTTGTTCAACAGGGGAAACGGGCGGCTGCTGTCAATGGCCATAGGCGTCAGAATAGGGTAGATTGTACTCTTAAAGTAACGATCAGCCATATCGCGCTGACGATCGTTCAGCTCGGAGTATTCTAAAAAACTTACGCCCTCGCGCTCCAAGGCGGGTAAGATAGATCGGTTGAGGCAGCTATACTGACGGTTAACCATTTCATGGGTTTTCACACTGATCAGGCGCAATTGCTGGAGAGGTGTCAGAGCGGTAGGCTCCCCTTCCGACACGAAATCCCCGTCCTGATCCCAAAGGTTCGATACGCGCACCATGAAAAACTCATCCAGGTTGGAAGCTGTTATCGCCAGAAATTTTAACCGTTCCATAAGAAGATTGGTTTTATCCTGCGCTTCCTCTAATACGCGGTCATTGAATTCCAGCCACGACAGTTCACGATTGAAATAGAAATTTGGATTGGAGAGATCCATCACATCACCTTCTTCTGCCTGATCACGGCCTTAATCCCAAAAACCTCCTCAAAGAAAGCCCCCTTGTCTTTAAACGACCACTGCTCCAGATCTATATTTTCATTCGTGGAGATGATTACCATCAATTCCTCGTCCGTTATCCTTACGTCTATTTCGCTGAACTTCTGGGTATGGCCGCGATCCAGCGCATCCGCGATCCGCAGGATAGCCGTAAGCTTTGATACCAGCACCCTGGTGGAGAGATCAAGCTTTGTGTAGTTGTTATCCAGCGGGCCGGGCGCGCGGTGCGCGTGATACATGGCGAGGTTCGCGACGATCTCCGTTTCAAGCTGATTCAGCCCGGTGATGTCCGATCCTGTTATCATATCATATGAATGCCTGTAATGATGACTTAGATTAATAAACTTCCCTATGTCGTGCAGAATCGCGGCGGTCTGAAGCAGCAACTTTTCCCTTGGACCCAAACCATGCAATTTTTTCATTTTATCGAATATCTTGACGGCAAAATTCTCCACCTGTTTGTAATGCGATTCCATGGCGTCGCACTTTTTTGCCAGAGCCATGGCGGAAAGAAGGGTGTTTTTGCCGAAATCCTTATTTATGGCGGCGAATTCCTGAGGGCACAGCATCTCGTACAATATTGCGTCGCTCAGCGTGACTTCCGAGGCGATGATCTTTTCAGCCTGCGTAAACCGCAGCAGATTATGGAATATACACATGGCGGGGAAAAGCACCTCGGCCTTTTCCGCGGAGATGCGGTAATCCTCAGCGGCGCGTTCCGTGGTTTTCAGCTTGATCTCCTGATAGAATTCCAGGAATTTATCCTTGGGGATCATATGGAATACGCCCTTTTTTGATGCGCCGATCAACTCGGAAGCACCGGTTATCTCCGTTCCGGAAACGACAAAATGCTTGTTGTTCTCTGGAATAACCGTTTCCAGCATATCAGTGAAACTATGCAGGTATTCTTCCAGCACAACATAGAATTCGCTTGAATACTCCTGAATATCGCCGAACAGCTCGCTTATGCGCAAAGACCCTACCTTGATATTTTGCGTAAACTGTATCCGGCCGCTTTCCATCGCGGACAAACCGATGTTGCCGGAACCGATATGCACCATTAACGCTGAATTCTTCACATCGTCCTTAAGCAGCCTGGTCAGGAGTTTATATATATACAGCTTTTCCTCCATGTCGTCCATAACGATGATATTCAGGCCGGTCTTTATCTTAACCTGATCCAGGAAGTAATCCGTGTTGGTAGCTTCCCTTACAGCGGTCGTCGCCACCACTCGGATATTAGTAATGCCGTATTCGTGGATAATCATCATAAAATTCCGGATAATCTCGCAGGCTTTATCCACTTTGTCGAATCCGATCTTCCCTGTGTTGAACGTATCGCGACCCAGCGCCAGCGGATATATCAGGCTTTCTAGGTACTTTATGCGTGTTTTGGAAAACTGCGCGGATTTCAGGCGCAGCTCGCTGGAGCCTATGTCGATTACAGCCGCCAGCTCTATTCTTTCTTTCTTCGGCATGATTTCCTCCTATAACAGCGGCGACAGAAGACGCGAAACTGATTCCCGTACTTTTGTTAAATTACCGCGCTTCACATACCATTCATATTCTATCCTGGAGCTGTCGTCAATATCACGTACGAACTGTTCTTCGAGCCGCTTTGTGACAGCCTGGTCGTATATAAACGCGTTACACTCAAAATTCAGCTTAAAGCTGCGGATATCCATATTTGCTGTGCCCACGGAGCTGACTAGTGAGTCTATCATAATGATCTTGCTGTGAACAAATCCCTTCTCATATTTATAGCATTTAGCGCCCAGTTCCACTAATTCCCCGAGGTAAGACAGGCTGGCCCAGTACACAAACGGATGATCGGGCTTGCTGGGTATCATTATCCTCACGTCTATGCCGGACAGCGCGGCGATGCGCAGAGCGTCGAATATACTGGAATCAGGCACAAAATACGGGCTTTGGATATAAATTGTGTTATTCGCCTCGCTGATCATCTTAATATAGGCGTTAAGGATATTATGCTGAGCCGTGTCCGGCCCGCTGGAAACGATCTGCATGCTTACGCCGCCGCCGGAAGACCTGACTTTTGGGAAAAAACCGTCGGATAACTTGATGTAATCGGGCGAGCAGAAATTCCAGTCCATCAGGAAACGCAGCTCAAGCTGCTTAACCGCGTCGCCTTTCAGCTTCAGATGGGTGTCCCTCCAGAATCCGAAGCGTTTTACAAGCCCCAAATATTCATTTCCGATATTCAAACCGCCTATGTATCCTATGGAGCCGTCTATGACGCAGATCTTTCTGTGATTCCGAAAGTTAATCCGGACAAAATGCGGAGGCAGGAAATAGGATACCTGACCGTTGGCTTTTATCAGCGGCTTAAACAGTCTGCGCGGAGTAAAGACACATCCCATGCCATCCGCCAGGAAACGGACGTCCACCCCTTGCGCGGCTTTCTCCGCGAGCGCGGCGATAAGGCGCTTGCCCGTTTCATCGTTGCGCACGATATAATACTCCAAATGGATAAAACGCTTGGCTTGGCGGATATCCTTCAGCATTTCGTCTATCTTGGAAACGCCGTCACAGAACAGCTTAACAAAATTATTATCCGTGTAAGCGCCGTTGCCGGAGAAGAAGTTCAGGTAGATCATGTCGTTCAGATACTCCACGCCGGGTACGTTAAGTATATTTCTACGGCTGATAACGTCGGCCTGTTCCTGGAGAAATTTATTGCCGTCCGCTTTTAGAAACTCGTCATAGATATCCTCGTCCTTTTTAGCCTTAGCCGCGAACACGCGGTACTTGCGGCTGTCCAGCCCGATCAGCAGATAGATGACAAATCCCAGATAGGGGATAAGCGTGATAACCATAAGCCAGGCCCATGTCACAACCGGGTTGCGGCGTTCATAAAACACGACAATAATCCCAAAGATAATATTCAACACCATTCCGATGGATGGCAGTTGTTTTAAGAGTTCCGTTAATATAATAGTTACTTCCCGCAATATAAACGCCTCCCGGCTTGCCGCGTTGTTTCGACTATCCTATTTTATATAATTTTGTTTTCAAATGCAATCGGGAGATTGGCGCGTTGCGGCATGGACGCAAAAGGTCGGTGATTTTTTGTTCGCCGGCCTTTTGGTTAATACTGCCGAAGCGTTTAAAGTTCCGCGCCTACTGAATGAGAAAATTCGAATAAATACCATAAGGATTCAAAAAAATGCCATAGCGATTGGCGTTAAAACTCAAAAGGATCACCCTACGTAATTTCGTATGGCATCCTCGACAGTGGCGTTAAGAGTTTTTCCGTTTGTCGCCGAAAAGACCGCAAGCTGTCTGTGCAGCGACGGGTCAATGCGCACGTTGAATGTGCCTTTATACGTTTTATCAGGTTCTTTGCCTAGTTGTGAGCAAGTTTCGAGGTATTCATCTACCGCGTTTTCAAAATCGCCGCGTAAGGACTTAACATCGCTGCCTTCAAATGTGATACGGTCGTTAATGCCGATTATCCTGCCAAAAAATACATTATCTTCATCGGAAAATTCGACGCTGCCAAAATACCCTTTGTAGCTCATGGTGTTTTTCACAACAAACCCTCCTGTTTCAGTTCGTCAATCAATTCCCTGATTTGATACGCGAGAAGCTCCTTCCTTGGATGCGGCTTGTGCATACGGAACACTTTTTTATTTCTGACAAGACAAACGCGAGAACCGCTCGTTTTTCCCGAAACTGACATTACATAGCCAAATGATTCAAGCAATGCTTTCGCTTCGTCAAAAGTAAAATCCTTCGGCTTTGATTTCAAACGGGCAATCAATTTATCTATTTGGCTCATTCCATCACCGCCTGAACATATTATATATCAGTCAAATAGAAACCGCAACCGATATTTGGTTACGTGTGAATGATGGTTATGGCGTGAAAAAGGCGGCTTCACATTAACAAAGCCGCCTTTTTTCTTAAACCACAGATATTTTTTCATACAGCGTTAAGTGTCAATACGCGGTAACCGCCAGCGCGGATGAAAGCTCGCCCGGGTGTAACCCGGAGACGAGCTGGATCTTGTAATAATAAGTCCTGCCCGCCGTCAGACCCGTGTCGAGGAAGGGCGCCGAACGCATCGCGGCGAGCCGCGAGAATTGGCCTCCCGCGCTGTCGCTTCTGTAGATGACGGCGTAGCCGTATGGTTCGCGCGACCACCACGAGAGCATCGCTTTGCCGCCGCTCTCCGCCCTGCCGACGAAGTCTTCTTAAGTATATCACATACCCGGTGGTACTGCCAATATCAGATAGAGTATATGTTGCATAAAAGCATTATAACCATAATAATTATATTATATTTTTTAATAAAGCTTGTATTTTCTCCAGAATCTGCTATAATAATGGCAGGTGAAGTACGGGGAGGGTACAAGCTTGAAATC